>DATKYK010000017.1 GCA_035528575.1 Dehalococcoidia bacterium
GAGCCGGATTCCACATTCCCTAACACCACCGCCTGATGGGCGTCTCGAGATGCCCATCGAGATGCCGAAGTATACCTCATGAGAGGCCTCCCTACAAAAAACCACATTTTTGTAAGGGTATTCCCCACACAAAAAAATACATACTTTCCCCACAAAAAATACATACTTTCCTTACAGACAAGTGGCGCATCTTGTGTTATTCTGAAAGAGAGCCTTTTGCCAGGCGCTTCCTGCAAGTAGCCACAATCACATACGGGCAAGACTGAGGATTCACACAAAAAAAAGAATATCGGCTCAGGAAGTATGGTGAATACTTGGTTTGTCCAAAAATAAGCCTTTAAGCGGGGCGTAGAAGCCCATCGCTTGAGGCTTTTATTTTTTTAGTTCCACGCAACTTTTGTTACATACCTCCTGACTGAGCTTTTTGAGCAAGGCTAAATAGTGATTAAGCCTCATTAGTTTGAAAGGGAGTTGAAGGAATTAAAACAAGGATAAACAGCGGATTTCAGCGAGTTAGTGTAGAGTCGATTCAGTTTAAAAGTAGAAGGGGGGTGAAAGAGTGAAAGCGAAGATAGTCTATTTGACAATGGCATTGGTGCTGGCAACGGGATTAGCAGTAGCTGCAGTACCCAGCGCCACTGTCCAGGCGGCGGACGAGGATCGTGATAGTTTCCAGGTGTGGGTGGAAGAGTGGCAGGATTTCGACGCTGACTACATTTACACCTGCACTCTGGCCGGTGAGTGGATTATTCATGAGATTGACCTCACGGGGCGTGATCAGGAGTTGACGGGGCCGTTGCTCATAAAGATAGAAAATGATGTCCCCGAGTGGACAGGATTTATACCCTATGGTCAGCTAGCGGTTGATTGGGCTAAACTCTACGTGGGGGCAGACGTAGTTGATTTCGTCGACATCGGCGACCCGGTCAGTGAGGCAACACACCTTCTAAATGATTGGGGCCCAATAGAACCTGACACTAGCGGTGGTTATTATGGGGATTTGGCAAATGGTGGTTCTCCAGACTATACCTCGGTGGACAAGAAGTGCCGAGTTACGCATTTTCCCGGTGGTACCTATGACTGGGCTCAGATTACACTGGATGCCGGGGAGGCCAATGCTACCAAGCTGGTGCTGAGGGTACTTGACGGAATAACTGGGACTCCACCGCCTACACCTACACCAACGCCTACCCCTACCCCTACCCCTACCCCTACCGGCCCTGAGGTTAAATGCTTCATCGCCACGGCAGCCTACGGCACAGCGGCCGCTGCGGAGATCGATGTGTTACGGGCCTTCAGGGATGAAGTGCTGCTGGAAAATAGCCTTGGCTCTCAGCTTGTGAAGCTGTACTACCAGACCAGCCCTCCGGTAGCGGACTTCATATCGGAAAACAGCCTCTTGAGGACCATTGTGAGGGAGCTGGTGATCGACCCCATGGTAGGTGTCGCCACATTCACACAGGGTATTTGGGGGAAATAGCTGAGGGGACACGATAGCTTGTTCTAAGATGACCCCTGGCCAGACCGGGGTGAGGTATACTTCGCCGCTGGGAGTGGAGAACCCTGGCGCTGGAGGTTTTTTATTAGGCTCCAGAAAGACACACTATGTTATTCCCCCGACATCGTATAAAAAAGCCGTTAATAGTGATTAAGCCTCAAGAGCCGTGGAAGGTGTGGACGAATAAAAATAATGACATTCAGCAAGTTTAAGTTGATTAAGCTAGCTTCATATAGATTTCAAAGTAGAAGGGGGGCGAAAAAGTTAAAGCGAAGATATTTTATTTAACGTTAGCATTGGCGCTTACGTTCTCGATATCAGTCGCAGCGATAACGACAGCAAGCCCTGCAATAGCGGCGACAAGTGCTTTACAGGATGGTGGCACAAGATTGGTCGCAATGCAGCAGAACGATGGAGGATGGGATTGGCCGCTATACGATGGCGACCCTAATGATCCCAGCCCACAGAACACTATCGGGCCAATCGGTAAGGGACTGGCGGAGGCGTACAAGGATACGGGCGATGCCTTTATGTACACTGCTCTGCAAGACGTGGCTACGTTCCTGCAGGCTAAGACCAATACCTTCTCTCCACCTGATGGCTACCTGGCTGCCGAGCTCGATAGCATCTTGGGCGGAACGACTAATGTTCTCCACGTCAATACATATTTCTACGGCCCGCTGGCCGCAGGTACGTATGATCGGAATGGAGAAGGTACGGAGTATAACGCAGAGGGCTATATAGACTGGCTCCAGGCTCGACGAGAGGGTACGAATTGGGCGGCGTGGGACATTGGCATGGGGGTAGTGGGGGCCGCTTCGGCAGGCGTGACCGGCAGTGAACTTGACTACTGGATTCAGGGAGTCAAGGATGAAATCAATGAAATGGACGGAGCGCTTACAGGTGACGTGGCCGGTCTGGCAGGGGGCCTCTACGGGCTGGCCTTTGTCCGAGAGGATTTCGACCCGACTGCCGGCGAGCACGCATCTGCCAGCAACCTGAACGATCTCGCGGATATTCTAGCCAGCTATCAGGTCGCTGAGTCCGGCGGTTTCGCCTGGAACTCGCTGCATGTTGCACTGGGTGAGGAGTGTGTCCAGGAGACGGCCTACGCGATTTTAGCGCTGGCGGAAGTCGGCGGATATAATAATGAGACCGGCAGCGCCGCACGTTACCTGGAGGGCGTCCAATTGGGCACCGGCGGCTGGGAGAATGGTGTCGGTGAACCCGGAGAGAACAATGAGTACACCGCTGAAGCCCTGTGGGGGATTGCAGTTGCACCGGCTAATGGTGGTGGCTGCTTCATCGCCACCGCTGCCTACGGCACGGAGGCCGCGGCGGAAATCGACACTCTCAGAGCCTTCAGGGATGAGGTGCTGCTGAAGAGCACAGTTGGCTCTCAACTTGTGGAGTTGTACTACAAGACCAGCCCTCCGGTAGCCGATTTTATTTCAGAAAACAGCCTCTTGAGGACCATTGTGAGGGAGCTGGTGATCGACCCCATGGTGAGTGTCGCCACGTTCACACAGGGTATCTGGGGGAAATAGCTGACCGGCATCGTATAGAAAAGGTGTTAATGCTACTTCAGCCTCAAGAGCTGGAGAGTGGATGATGAAATAAGGGCAAAGACATTCAGCGAATTTCAGCGATTTATTGCAGAGTCGATTCAGTTTAAAAGTAGAAAGGTGGTGAAGAAATGAAAGCGAAGATATTCTATTTGACATTAGCGATAGTGATGGCAGTGGCTCTCGTAGCGGCAATACTCCCTGCTATTGTTGCTGCGGATACCCCGGCAAATCCCACTGACTTATGTGTCGCAGGCGAGGAGGAATATATCTTCTTGGATTGGTTTGCCAATATTGAAGAAGACGTGATGGGGTACAATGTTTATCGCAGCACCTCAAGCGGTACTTTCTACACTTGCATCGCAACCACTACTGCGGGTACAGATACGGAGTGCGAATATAGGGATTATTACGGTTTACCCGGGGGCATCGAATATGGCATCACTTATTACTATGTGATAACAGCTTTTGATTCGATAAATGAGAGTGGTTACTCCAACGAGGTCAGTTCTGAGCTTAATAATCCCCATTTCACATATGTTCCCCAAAAAACTACGCTGTCTGTTTATGCTGGAAGTTCAGTTGACTTAGACATTACTATAGGGCTATCGCAATGGGATAGTGGGTGGACATCGCCGATACAGGCAGAGATGTATTTGGGCAGCCAGAAGCCATTGGATTCTTATCCTTTTACCGCCACTTTCGATCCGGCAACCTTTGACCTAACGAGCGTAACTGACAAGCAAATCGTGTCAGTCACCATAAACGCACCGGCAGAAATAACCCCCGGTGATTACGAGGTCAGGGTGAGCGCTAACAGGACAGGTGATTTAGATGGACAAGAGCTAAAGGATGGAACAGGATGTAAGATTAAATACTTACATGTATTAGAGGCACCCACACCTACACCCACTCCTACTCCTACACCCACTCCTACTCCTATACCTACACCAACACCAATGCTTACGCCAACACCAACACCAACACCAATGCCTACACCAACACCGACGCCTACTCCCACGCCAACCCCGACGCCTACACCTACACCAACGCCAACCCCAACCCCAACCTCAACGCCAACCCCAACGCCAACCCCAACCCCAACCCCAACGCCGACGCCGACCTCAACCCCCACCCCCACCCCTACACCCACACCCACACCAACCCCAACCACAACCCCTACGCCTACACCCACACCAACGCCTACACCTACCGGCCCTGAGTTAAAATGCTTCATCGCCACCGCAGCATATGGCACAGAGGCCGCTGCAGAGATCGATGTGTTACGGGCCTTCAGGGATGAGGTGCTGCTGGAAAGCACTCTGGGCTCTCAGCTTGTGGAGCTGTACTACCAGACCAGCCCTCCGGTAGCGGATTTTATATCAGAGAATGATGTGTTGAGGACCATTGTGAGGGAGCTGGTGATCGACCCCATGGTGAGTGTTGCCACATTCACACAGGGTATTTGGGGGAAATAACCGCGGGGACACCATAGATTTTACTAAGATGACCCCTGGACAGACCGGGGGAAGCTAACTTTCGCCGCCGGGAGTGGAGAACCCTGGCGGTGAAGTGTTTTTACCAGGGTTCGGGAAAGACCCGACGAGCCATTAATCAGTGAAGTCCAGATTCAAAATACCTTACCATAGGTGAGAATCCAAACGAATCAGCGTAGCTTTGCGTCCTACTCTTTATTAAGGGGTCATCATCCGGCTTGACCGGATGATCCAGGTAAATGGATAAAGACTACTATGTTTACGTCCTGGCAGACCAGAGGAATGGGACTCCATATGTTGGGGTTACTTCAAATCTGATTAGAAGGATACGGGAACACAAGAAAAAGGCGATTGATGGAGGGATTTGTATACTGAGTTAGTTTCTGGGTTGCCCGATCAAGTCGGGCAATGACAGGTACTGTAGGAGATAGGCAATGACAGGTTAGGTGAAAGTCGGGCAATCTTCTCTTTCGATCCACGAATTAAGGACGAGTAGGTTCTCCTCGATTGTGGTTGACATATTCTAATAAGCCTCCTAGAATAACGGTATGGATAGAGAACAAAAAATAAAAGAGTTAACAGATGTTTCTGCGGTGCGACGAATGGTTTTTGAGCGCGTAAAAGATTTAGTGGGAGATTACCAAGCAAAGAAAGAATCGAGCCAAATTGAAGAATTTGCCGAATTTGTATTATTGCGAGATTCCATAAAGAAAACCTTCGCACCACAAAACCTTTTTGAGCAGCAACTTGTTGAGTTCGTTCTAGCCTTTGCTGCAGCATTTTGTGATGCAATAACCGAAAATAATCGGCGATGGCTTCAGGTTCTTTCTGAAGAGGAAACATAATACCTAATAATTCACAAAATTCAGGTACACTCAATAGTTCTAATGAACCTTCAATAAAGTATGATTTTATCTCAGGAAGGTTTGAAACTCGACAACTAATCTTTTCTATATTCATACAAAATCCTTATTTGGAGGTATTGATTGGCAATAGTAAGTAAATGGAGACGCCTTAGTAATACCGAATCTATAAAAAGGATTCCACAACAAGCAGGAGTTTATGAGCTTGGAGATAGGAATAGAAATATAATATATATAGGTCATGCTGAAGGTGGTAATCTGCAAAATAGAGTTAAAGTCCATATTAACGACCCTTTTAATGAATGTATACGCATACGAGCCATTTATTTTCGATGTAGAGCACAAAAAGCACATAAAAGTGGGGAGATAGAATTGCTTAGACAATATAAAGCACAAAATAATGGCAATATCCCCCCTTGTAATATTCAAGACCCCTCACCTTGACATTCACCGACTGCCGTTCCTGTGCCAGCAAAGTCCCCAGATTTATCAAAATAAAAGTCTCGATTGCCGTCTTTAAAGTTGCCATAAATAGTGAAAAGATTAAATAACCCTTCTTTATTCACACTAAATTTTAATGTTAAGCCACTAATCGGGTCTTTTATAACCTGGCGTTTTACTTTAAATATATCATTATTCATCCTAATGATATTCCCCTTTCACTACATCTAGCCAATTCTTATACGGAAACTTAATACCTGCCTTCTCTGCTGGTGTTATGTTTCCTATACCTTCATGTGGTCTAAAAAAGTTATAGTGAACTAGCCACCCGTTCATTATGAGGGTGGCTGTTTCTCGCTTCTTTAATCCCCGCATTATTTTGGTGCGGGCTTTCAGCGACCCATGAAACCTTTCAATTAAATTTGTATTAGGCTGTACACGAAAACCTTTAGCTTGAATATGCCTAGTCTCTGCGCCAAATGCTAACTCAATGCCGTCTAGGTATGCTTGCAACTTATCGGTGATAACTGTTTTAGGGGCTTTGCCAGCTCTCCTTTCAGCACTTTCCATCAATACCCTAGCACTTGGGGTAGTGCGATTAACAGAAATATGAGATGCTAACAAGAACCTTGTCTTATCGTCAATTATGTCCCAAAACCATATATTTCTACCTCCAATTTTTAATACAGTCTCATCGGCTATCCAAATGTCGCCTACTTGCGCTGTATAGTCTTTAGCTACCGAGACAGCTATCTTTGTATATTTAGTTATCCATCCATACACAGTTGAATCAGACGGATAATTATTGTACGTTTGCTCTAAGTTTCGCCTGATAGCATTTAAAGACATGCTCTCATAAAACATACTTAAAGCCGAAGCTATTTGCACCGATGGGGTTTTCATCCCTATTGGTGCATCGTTATCAGCGAACTTCCTCTTGCAGTCCTTACACCACCATCGTTGCCGATTTTGCCAATGCCCATAGCGTACTATGTGCCTTGAACCGCAGAATTTACACTTTTCAGGCGGTAAATAAGCACTAACCTCTTTTATTACTTTAATCATCCCCTCCTCTAACCATCGCCTTGTTGCTCTTGATATTCTCATACTTACCCCCTTCAGAGTAAGTATGAGATTCGTCTCCTATATCGTCAACCACATTCGAGCAGTACCGACGAGTACAGCAGCTTGACAAAAAGCCTTTCTTGTGATAGATTTTACACGGACCGACGAGCCAGCACCGGCCGGCGGGTGGAAATAGCTACAACCATATAACGGGAAGACGAGGGTTCACGCCGAATAGAATATAGGCATAGGAGGTGTGGCCGTATCGTCTGCCCCCAGAGAAGGACCTTCGCTCGGGGTGGAGAGCCCTGGCTGCGGGGGTTTTTTTAACTCCACGCCAAACCCGTGTGCGATTCTAGTAAAATAACTTGAAAAAGGAGGGTGAAATGAGAATGGGCCATAAGTTGCTCATGGCGATTTTACTTGTTAGCTTGCTGGCACTGCTAATTCCGGCTCAGGTTGCCACAGCCGACGAAATAGTCAATTTCCCCGACCCTAATCTAGAGGCAGCTATTCGTGATGAGCTAAGAATGCCTACAGGAGACATCTACGAGTCTGACCTTGCCCGGCTTACCGTCCTTCACGCCACTGAAAGGGGTATAATTGACCTCACAGGATTGGAGTACTGCATTAATCTGATTACACTTTGGCTTCCGGGCAACCAGATAAGCGACATTGCGCCGTTATTTTACCTCACCAAGTTGCAAAGCCTTTATCTCGGTTGGAATCCTTTAGGCGACTTATCTGCGCTATCAAGCCTTACCAGCCTGACTATTCTTGACCTCCGTTGCACCCAGATAAGTAACATCTCTGCGCTATCAAGCCTCACCAGCGCGAATATATTCTACCTAAGTGCCAACCAGATAAGCGATGTCTCTGCGCTATCAAGCCTCACCAGCCTGACTGAGCTCTGGATAGGTAACAACACGATAAGCGACATCTCTGCGATATCAAGCACCACCGGCCTGACTAAGCTCTACCTCTATGAAAACCAGATAAGCGATGTCTCACCGCTCGTGACGAACGCAGGACTCTCAGAGGGAGACTGGGTTAACCTCCGTCACAATCCATTAAGTGCGGATTCCCTCGACATATATATACCTGAACTTCAGGATAGGGGTGTGCTCGTGCTTTACGATACTGGCGGCTGCTTCATCGCCACCGCAGCCTATGGCACATCGACAGCTGAGGAACTCGACACGCTCAGGGCCTTCAGAGATGATGTTCTGCTCCAGAATAGCATTGGCTCTCAATTGGTGGAGTGGTACTACCAGACAAGCCCTCCGGTAGCCGATTTTATATCGGAGCACCAGCCGTTAAGGACGTTGGTCAGGGAACTCCTGGTTGACCCCGTTACCTGGTTAGTCGAAGCCACGGGGACTCTCTGGCGGGATTAGGGCAGCTTCACCCCAGCCTGTACACAGGCATCTTAGCAGCCCTGGGGCGGGCATTTTATCCATCTGTGTTCCGCAGGATTGCCACAGGCCAGAACATGGCAGGAGTATGAGCGAGTAGCCCAGCCATGTGGATTTGTGGGGGGCAATAAAAATGAGGGAGCCAATAAAAATAATTCTCGTGGCGATAATAGCAATAGTCATAATTGCTATTATTACAGTCACTGCAATTGGTATAACAGGAGGGTTTTCTAAAGAAGAGCCCCCTACCCCTACACCTACGCCTACATCGACAGCCACCCCTGCGCCTACGCCTACATCGACAGCCACCCCTACGCCTACATCGGTAGGCACCCCTACCCCTATGCCTACACCAACCCCCGTTGTCGACCCTCAAGTCGGAACGAATGAAGTAGTCTATTTTCCCGACCCCAACCTTGAGACGGTAATAAGGGAGGTGATAAGAAGGCTCACTGGAGATATTTATAAGTCTGACCTTACCCGGCTTACCCGCCTTGTAGCCTGGGATAGGGGTATTGTTGACCTCACGGGATTGGAGTACTGCACTGGTCTCACTGCACTCGTACTTTCTGCAAACCAGATAAGCAACATCTCTGCGCTATCAAGCCTCACCAGCCTGATTAGGCTTGACCTTACTGAAAACCAGATAAGCGACATCTCTGCGCTGTCAAGCCTCACCAGCGTGACCAGGCTTGACCTCCGTGGAAATCATATAAGCGACATCTCCGCGCTATCAAGCCTCACCCGTCTGAATGAAGTCTACCTGGGTGGCAACCAGATAAGCGACATCTCTGCGCTATCAAGCATCACCAGCCTGAATAAGCTCTTCCTGAATAACAACCAGATAAGCGATGTCTCACCACTCGTGGCGAACGCAGGACTTTCAGGGGGTGATTATTTAACCCTCTGTATCAATCCATTAAGTACAGATTCCGTCATTACATATGTACCTGAACTTCAGGGGAGAGGTGTGTACGTGGTATGCCCTGTTGCCACAGATATCGACGAGGTAGAATTCTGCTTCATCGCCACCGCAGCGTATGGCACATCGAGCGCTGAGGAAATCGATGTGTTGAGGGCGTTCAGGGATGGGGTACTGCTGGAAAGCACAGTGGGCTCTCAGCTCGTGGAGTGGTACTACCAGACCAGCCCTCCGGTAGCGGACTTCATATCGGAAAACAGCCTCTTGAGGACCATTATGAGGGAGCTGGTGATCGACCCTATGGTGAGTATTGCCACGTTCACACAGGGTATTTGGGGGAAATAACCGGGGGGACACCATAGCTTGTTCTAAGGTGACCCCAAGCGAGACCGGGGGAGGTACATTATGCACACTGGGGGTGGAGAACCCTGGCTGCGAAGTATTTTTACCGGGTTCGAGAGAGACCCGACGAGTACAGCAGCTTGACAAAACGCCTTTATTGTGATAGATTATACATACGGCCGCCGAGCCAGCACCGGACGGCGGATGGAAATAGCGACAGTCATATAACGGGAAGACGAGGATTCACACCGGCAACAGAATACAGGCATAGGAGGTGTGGTCATATCGTCTGCCCCCAGAGAAGGACCTTCGCTCGGGGTGGAGAACCCTGGCTGCGGAGGTTTTTTTATTAGGCTCCGCAAAGATTTCTTTTTGTTATTTTCCCGACATCGTATAGAAAAGCCGTTATTGCTGCTTCAGCCTCAGGAACTGGAGAGAGGGGTGGAGGAATAAAAACAAAGACGATTCAGATGGTTTAAGCTAATTAAGCTGGCTTCATATATATTTCAAAGTAGAAGGGGGTGAAAAAGTGAAAGCAAAGATAGTATATATGGCACTGGCACTCGTGCTGGTTTTCTCACTGGCAGCGGTGGTGGTTCCAGAAAGCCCGGCGATGGCGGCAGACACCTGGTATGTTGACGGTGCACAAGGAACTGACGATGGCACCCATGGTACAGGTCCTGGTACCGATGCTTTTAAAACTATCCAGTATTCCATAAACGATGGCAGAGTTGGCAACGGTGACACCATCATCGTTGCAGCGGGGACTTACAGCCCTTCAACTAACGGGGAAGCAGTCCCAATAGTCATCAGCAAATCGGTAACTCTGAAAGGTACTCAAGCTGATGTGGATCCCAGGCCCAGCAGCGGCGGTAGGAGCGGTGCCGAATCAGTAATTGACGCAGAAGAAACCAGCAATGCCGTCGTGCAGATTTCGGCTGCTGACGTTGAAATAAATGGCTTCACCATAACCGGTGGAATCGGTGATATGGTGGAAGAGGTCGGTTCCGCCGATAGGCTTCTCTTCAGGTATAACATTCTCTACGACGATCTTGCGACATGCCCAGGAGACGAAGCAATTCAAATTAATTACTCCGACGGCGTGGTGATAGAATACAATTACGCGTACAACATCTGCGAAGACGCATTCAATATATCATATTCGACTAACGGCGTAATTAGGTGTAACGAAGCGCGCGGTATCAACACGATACACGGGGCCATCTATTGCTATGATGTAGCAGGAGTGGAGATCATTGGAAACATTTTATACAACGTCATCAACGGTGATGGGATAAAACTGGGGGATTCAGGTGAGCCTGTCACGGGCATAGTAGAGTGCAATAAAGTGCATGACACCGCACTAAATGGCATAAAGATTGAGGGTAATACCAGCAGCCTTGCTATTGAAAAGAATACCATCTACAACGCTGACGGAGATGGTATACAGATTAAAGATGATGTCAATGCATCAGATATAACAATACATAATAATAACATATATGACAACACAGGCAATGGCTTAACTAACAACGATTTTCTCCACCAGGTGAATGCCGAGAACAACTGGTGGGGCTGCGACACCGGGCCAGGTACCTCTGGCTGCGATTCGGTGATGGGCGATGTGGACTACGAACCTTACCTAAGTGAGCGAACAGAAGAGTGTAAGGTGTGTGGAGAGGGAGGAAATGGAGGAGGCTGCTTCATCGCCACCGCAGCCTACGGCACAGAGGCCGCTGCGGAGATCAATGTGTTGAGGTCGTTCAGGGATGAGGTGCTGCTGGAAAATAGCCTTGGCTATCAACTGGTAGAGTTGTACTACCAGACCAGCCCTCCGGTGGCAGACTTCATATCGGAAAACAGCCTCCTGAGGACCATTGTGAGGGAGCTGGTGATCGACCCCATGGTGAGTGTTGCCACATTCACACAGGGTATCTGGGGGGATTAAGCTTGGGGCAGAGTAGCTTGAGGAAGCGAGATTGATCGGGTCTAGGGTTGGGTAAAGCAAGCGGCAAAGGGGGTATAAATGAAAGCCAAGATACTCTATTCGGCAATAGGGCTGGTTATGATTCTGGCCCTGGCGGCGGTGGTAGTGCCGGCAGGCCCCGCGTTGGCGAATGACATTGCGTCATCAACACTGCATTTTGAGGGGGCTTTAACGGAGGCTGGTGGAGTATACACCGGCACGATTGCCATGACCGAGGGCACCTACTATATGACTGGTGGGCCTGGATGTGTTGATGGACAAACACCAGACGGCGGTCCGTGCAACGGCGGCTTTGACATTTATGCGGAAGAGGGTGGCACCGGTTATCTCCATGATTCTACCCACGACCCGGGGGAGACCACAATTATAGGTTCCGATCATGACTTCTATCACTCTGGTGGGGGATGGGGAGCTTATTACGATCCCGATTGCGTTGACTGGTACAACTATGAGTTGACACTTACAACTGACCATTGGTATTTGCGTTACAATGGCGGAGTTCTGGGCAGTGGGGTAGCAACACCAATGTCTGGTTCGATGAGCTGGTCTGCCATGTATGCCTCGGAAGATGACATCGGTGTTCCGTCCCCTGATCCTGCATATCCCGGTGAAGCTGCTCTCCATGGTGGTGGTTCCCAAGCTTGGGATATTGACTGGACTTGGGGTACTGAGGCGGTTCCTCTAGAGTTTCGTGGATTCGATGTTGAAGTAACAGATCTGGGAGAAGGGGACTATAGTGTTACTATGACGCCGGCAGAGGAAGGGGGAGAAGGAGGCTGCTTCATCGCCACCGCAGCCTACGGCACAGAGGCCGCTGCGGAAATCAATGTGTTGAGGGCGTTCAGGGATGAGGTGCTGCTGGAGAGCACTCTGGGCTCTCAACTTGTGGAGTGGTACTACCAGACCAGCCCTCCGGTAGCGGATTTCATATCGGAAAACAGCCTCTTGAGGACCATTGTGAGGGAGCTGGTGATCGACCCCATTGTGAGTGTTGCCACATTCACACAGGGTATTTGGGGGAAATAGCTGAAGGGACACCATAGCTTGTACTAAGATGACCCCAAGCGAGACCGGGGGAGGTACATTATGTACACTAGGGGTGGAGAACCCTGGCGGCGAAGTATTTTTACCGGGTTCGAGAAAGTCTCGACGAGCCCTTAATCAGTGAGTCCAGATTCAAAATGCCTTACCATAGGTGAGAATCCAAAAGAATCAGCTTAGCTTTGCGTTCGACTCTTTATTCACGGATTAAGGGGTCATCATCCGGCTTGACCGGATGATCCAGGTAAATGGATGAAGACTACTAGGTTTACGTCCTGGCAAGCCAGATGAATGGGACTCCATATGTTGGGGTTACCTCAAATCTGATTAGAAGGATACGGGAATACAAGAACAAGGCGATTGCTGGAGGGATTTGTATACTGAGTTAGTTTCTGGATTGCCCGATCAAGTCGGGCAATGACAGGTTAGGTGAAAGTCGGGCAATCTTCTCTTTCGATCCACTGATTAAGGACGGGCACAGCAGCTTGACAAAAAGCCTTTCTTGTGATAGATTATACATACGACCGTCGAGCCAGCACCGGACGGCGGATGAAGATAGCGATAGTCATATAACGGGAAGACGGGGATTCACACCGACAATAGAATACAGGCATAGGAGGTGTGGTCATATCGTCTGCCCCCAGAGAAGGACCTTCGCTCGGGGTGGAGAGCCCTGGCTGCGGAGGTTTTTTATTAGGCTCCACGAAGACCCCTTATGTTATTTACCCGGCATCGTATAGAAAAGCCGTTAATGCTGCTTCAGCCTCAAGAGCTTAAAGGGGGGTAGAGGAATAAAAACCAAGACGATTCAGCTGGTTTAAGCTAATTAAGCTGGCTTGGTATAGGTTGCAAAATTGCATTTAGGTGTTCGTTGCTCGGGTCGATGTTTGGCAGCCTGGCCCGTTGGAACAGGGCACAGAATAATTTAGAAATGAAACAAGAAGGGGTATTGGAGGGAATGATATGAAGAGAATACTATATGGTGCGCTGATTTGTGCCCTGATTGTGGGCGTCTCGATCCCCTTGTGGCCAGCCAGCGTTAGCGCGGCTGGCACTGCTATATACGTCGATGACGATTTTAACGACGACCCGGAACGTCACATGTGGGACACGATTCAAGAGGGAATAGACGACGCCACTGATGGCGCCGGCGATACTGTGTATGTGTACGCCGGGACATATAATGAAAACGTTGTTGCAGACAAGAGCAACTTGACTATACACGGCGAGTCTTCCTCTCTGGTGACCGTTGACGGAAATGGAGGGGACCATACCATCAAGATGACAGCGGATGACGTCACGGTGAGGCAGCTCAAAGTCACAGGCGCAACTGGCACAGGCTTCGCCGGCGTCTACTGGGGGAACGTCCAGAACGGCTATCTCGATCATTGCGATATCACCGGCAACTACTTTGGGGTCTTGCTGAATTCTATTTATAACCAAACCATTCAGTGTAACGACATCCATAACAACTCCAACAACGGGATACAGGTGAGCGATTCCACATTAAAAGACCTCACCATGAACGATATTTACAACAACCGTGATGGCATATCCCTGATCAACTCCTCAAAAATCACCATTTGGTACAACAAATCGTATAGCAACAGCAGGTACGGCATCTATGTAGACTCGTTGTCCTATGAAAACGACATCTACCTCAATGACTTCTTCGATAACACCGCTGGCAATGGATATTCAGATAGGTTTGCAGATGATAATAACTGGGAGACACCCAACAAGTCTCAGTGGTTCTGGTACTGCTACGGCGGAGACCCTTACTCGAGCTTTAGGGGCAACTATTGGGGGGACTACGGCGGAGTCGATGTTTCCCCTCTCGATGGGATTGGAGATACCTCTCACCCTCTGGGCAGTGAGGCAGATAGCTATCCGCTTATTAGCAGTTACACAAACTACCCAATGACCTACCCACTGGAGACCTGCCCAGGGTCGCCGGTGCCAGAATGCACAGCAGAGGTAGCGCCACCGTCGCCACCTGCACCGCCTGGCGGCTGCTTCATCGCCACTGCTGCCTACGGCACAGCGAGCGCTGCGGAGATCGATGTGTTACGGGCGTTCAGGGATGAGGTGCTGCTGGAAAGCACAGTGGGCTCTCAACTGGTGGAGTGGTACTACCAGACCAGCCCTCCGGTAGCCGATTTCATATCAGAGAATTATGTGTTAAGGACTCTGGTGAGGGAGTTCGTGGTTGACCCGATTGCTTCGTTAGTCGAAGTAACGGGGTCTCTCTGGCGAGATTAAGGCACAGGCTTTACCCGGCGTGCTTTTTTAAAATAGCGTCGGCGCTCGCAACGGGGTTTCTGACATCTGCCCTGCAGCAGAAGCATTATAATGTAGAGAATATGGGGAGTGCGGGACTCAAGCGCTTCCATAATAATGGCGGTAGTGCTCGTTCTAGTAATGAGCACTATCGCCTATTTTGTGGGGGCTCGCCGGCGCAGGCAGGGGTTTGAGGTTACGTGTTTACCAAGGTTTCCCCACACAAGAATACAGACTTTCCCGACAGACAAATGGCGCAGTTTACTATATAATTTACTAAGTGGGTTGCCATCCAATTGCCACGCGAGTTATCATTACCAGAGACGTTTTCTGTAGATGGCCACAATCATAGACTGGCAAAGCTGAGGATTCACATAAAAAAGAATATCGGCTCAGGAAGTGTGGCAACCAACTGTTTTATCTAAAAAATAAACCTTTGAGCCGGGCATAGAAGCCCGTAGCTTAAGGTTTTAAATATTCAGGTTCCGCGCCACCCCGGTTACCTACATCCTGAACCAGATTTTAAGTGGGGCAAGTAGGCTATTTAAGGAGGTTAGTAAATGAAGGCGACTCAGGATCAAGTATTAAGGCAAACAACAAAGATTGTATATACGGCGCAAAGTCGAGAATTGCTGTACTGGTATATACAGACATTCTTTTTCAGTCTCATAACATTGGGGTTCTATTTGCCAGTGGCCGCAAACAGGCTCTTGAGACTGCTCAGTCGACGAACGGTTATCTATTGGTATGAAGTGGTGGAATCACAGGAAGAATAGACCCGGTTAACACTTCGGCGTACCCGATAAGGTATATTATTTATGGAGGCGACGGGCGGATTCGAACCGCCGAATAGGGGTTTTGCAGACCCCCGCCTTAACCACTTGGCTACGTCGCCATTATCGTTCTATGGAGCGGAAGAAGGGATTCGAACCCTCGACCTTCTCCTTGGCAAGGAGACGTTCTACCACTGAACTACTTCCGCAAGTGCCGAGGAGGAGATTTGAACTCCTACGGGCTTTCGCCCACCACCCCCTCAAGATGGCGTGTCTACCGATTCCACCACCCCGGCGTCTGGCAGGGGCGGGAGGACTCGAACCCCCGACCTGCGGTTTTGGAGACCGCTGCTCTAGCCAACTGAGCTACACCCCTCTTCCCGCTCTACCTGCGGTCTGTATTACATCCAAAGCATATTTAACTTGCAGAACCGAGCAACCCTGTTCCAATATACTGGAACTCCCAGTTATTCCTCTCTCAGCGTTTACGCGCTTTTCTGGACTCTACCTGTCCAGCCTCGCAGGACTATATATTCTCAGTCCCATAGCACTTATTCAGCAGGATAACTTTAGAAACCTCAATAATATTAGCATATTTGTGGTACCCCTGGGGCGACTCGAACGCCCGACACGCGGTTTAGGAAACCGCTGCTCTATCCTCTGAGCTACAGGGGCTCTCAAAACCCTTGTTGATTACTTCCCCCCACATACCTGTTCATGGTGGAGATAGGGGGATTCGAACCCCCGACCTCTGCGATGCGAACGCAGCGCTCTCCCAGCTGAGCTATATCCCCAGCGTGCCAAATTATAGCAAAGGCCAAAGCTATATGTCAATGAAATGGCCCTCACTGCGCAGGCCATAGCACCCGGGGATGCTATTTACCGATGCAGAAACTGCCGAAGATGGTCTCCAGTAGCTCCTCGCTCACCGTCTCGCCGGTGATCTCACCCAGAGCATTCAGGGCGGCGGTGAGGTCGATGGTGGTGAAATCGTCGGGCATCTGAGAAGCGATGCTCGATAGTGCCTGCTCAAGATGATCCTCCGCCCGCTCCAGACAGGCCTTGTGGCGGGGATTGGAAACCAGCAGGGCGTCCGAAGTGTATACCTTCCCCCCGAGGGCACAATCCACCATCTTCTGCTCCAGCTTATCAAGCCCTTCACCGGAGAGGGCTGATACCGAGACAGTGTTCCAGGCGATATTATCCAGGGTGGCTCGCCGGGGCAGGTCACACTTATTTGCCGCTACCAGCACCTCTTTTTCGCGAAGTTCTGAGAGAAGGGTGATGATCTCTCTGTCGGAGCTTCGCAAGGGGGTGCCGGCATCGAGCACCAGCAGGACGATATCGGCCTGCTCTATAGCCTTGCGGCTGCGCGCCACTCCCAGAGACTCGACCAGACCCTTGAGCTTTACCATGCCTGCAGTATCGGTAAGGACGAAGGGCACCCCCTTCAGGTTCACCACTTCCTCCACCGTATCCCGTGTAGTTCCCGGTACCGGGCTGACGATGGCACGGCTCTGTCTGAGCAGGCGATTCAGGAGGCTTGATTTTCCCACATTACGGCGCCCCACAATAGCGGTCCTTACCCCCTGGCGATATACGATCCCCTGCTCTGCGCTTGAGATGAGCTCCTTGAGCATCTCGCGTGCCCTCTCCAGCGCAGGCATTATCTCCTGCTCTGCCACCTCATCTTCGGGGAAATCGATCCTGGCGGTTAGGTAGGCGAGAACGCTCATCAGCTCGGCACGCACTGCCTTTAGGGGCTGGGATAGGCTTCCACCGAGACCATGTATGGCAACCCTTAGGCTGGCTGATGTCTTAGCGCGCACCACATCCAGGACCGATTCCGCCTGAGCCAGGTCTATCCTGCCACTCAGGAATGCCCTCAGGGTAAACTCCCCCGGGTTCGCCGTCCGGGCGCCGTGCCTGAGCACCAACTCCAGGACTCGCTGCAGTGGTGAGGGGCCACCATGGCAGTTGATCTCCACGATGTCCTCTCTTGTATAGGTATGAGGCGCTGCCATATAGGAGACCAGCACCTCATCCACAACCTCCTTTGTGGCAGGGTCAATGATATGACCGTAGACCAGACGGCGGTCTTGTAGCGGGTGATGAAACAACTTCTCGGCGATTGCCAAAGCGCTGGCCCCGCTCAGGCGCACGATGCCGATCCCGCCCTCGCCAAGGGGGGTGGAGAGGGCAGCAATCGTGTCCTCATACATAGCCTGGTAAGTATACATCCTGTGCCCTTGCCCATCAAGGTAATGTGCCAGTCCAGTATACTGGTACACTGTCACTGGCTCATTGAACCTGTCATCGCGACTCCTATGCAGTGTCTACCTATTTAAGCCTACAGTATGGTGTGGATGTCTTCTCCTCTACACGTATCCAGGGTTGTTGCACCGTAGCGCTCCTGGTGTTGGTAAAAAAGTGAAATCGACGATACCATATGTCACCTAGCTAGCTGAACGAGATTATTTAATGCTTATGAAGGCTGCCCTTGACGGACAAGGTCAAATAAAGGTATCATATAGCGATATCACCAAGCGATAATGAGACGATGATATGCTGAAGGATTTCTTTATAGGTTTCATTAAGATTCACATCCTCTACCACGCTTCACAAGGTCCAATCTACGGGGTTGGGATCCTGGAGGAGCTTGGTCGGCATGGCTATCGGTTGAGCCCGGGGACCCTATACCCCACGCTGCATCGCCTTGCGAGGGAGGGCTATTTGGAGAGCAGCTCAAAGGTGGTCGGTGGGAAGGTCCGCAGATACTACACCATAACCGAGAGGGGTCTGGTAGCCCTTGAAGAAGCAAGGCGGAAGATCGCAGAGCTGGTAAACGAGGTGCTGCTGGATAAATAGGTCATGGAACCAGTGAGCAGCGAGAGAAAAAGGATTTTCGGGATCAGCCGTAACGTCTTCGCCCTGGGATGGGTGAGCTTCCTCACCGATGTCTCCACCGATATGATCTTCAACGTGTTCCCTCTCTTCCTATCCCATGTGCTCGGAGTGGGGACAGCATTCATCGGCCTTATGGAAGGGCTGGGCGATAGCGCTGCCACCATGCTCAAAGTGGTTAGCGGCTGGGCCAGCGACAGGCTAGGCCAGCGAAAGGGGCTCACCACCTATGGCTACGTACTTTCCACCGTGGCCAAGCCCTTTCTCCTTATTGCCACCAGCGGGGCGGTGGCGCTGGCCATCCGCTTATTTGAGCGCTCGGGCAAGGGGATTCGCACATCGCCCCGTGATGCCCTGATCGCAGATTCCACCACCGCGGAGAAGATGGGGCGCGGCTTTGGCTTTCACCGTGCTATGGATACCGCTGGTGCGGTCGGCGGGATTGCCATCGCTGCCGCTATCGTCTATCTGGTGCAGGGTTGGGAGACCAGGCTTTCCCTCCCCTCGTTCGAGTGGCTGGTCATTATCGGCGTTATCCCCGCGGCGCTTGCGGTGCTGGTACTTATCTTCTTCGTTCACGAGGGGAGAGCCTCGAGCGCTAAGCGGGTGGAAGGAGGCGCCGCCGATGGAAGGGGTTTGGAAAGGCGGTTCAAGATTTTCCTGGTGATAATGGTCATTTTTACCCTGGGCAACTCCGCCGATATATTCCTGGTGTTGAGGGCAAGCGATATTGGCCTGTCCCCACTACATATACTTCTTATGCTTATCCCGCTCAATCTGGTCTATGCCGCAACTGCCTATCCCTTTGGCAGGCTATCGGACAGGATAGGCAGGAAGCGGATCATCGTCGCCGGCTGGGGGATATACGCCCTTACCTATATCGGGTTTGCCCTGGCATCGCCAATGTGGCACGTAGTTTATGTTATTCTGCTCTTCGCTCTCTACGGGGTTTACTATGGGGCGGTGGAGGGGGTGACCAGGGCATTTGTTGCCGATATGGTGCCCAGGGAGAAGCGGGGGACAGCCTATGGCCTCTATCACGGGGCGATCGGGCTCAGCCTGCTGCTGGCGAGCGTAACTGCCGGGCTTCTATGGGAGGCGATAGACCCGGCGGCGACCTTCTTCTTCGGGGCAGCGATGGCAGTTGTGGCGATTGCAGGATTTGTGCTGTTTATCAAGGAGTAGCTTTTTAGAGCTTTGCCCGGGGGTAAATTTGCCTCTTGCTTAAAGTCGCGGTTACATTTATAGTAAGATTACGCTTTATGGAACCGAATTCCAGTCAGTGATTTGCGGATATGGTGGAAATAGTGTAGCATTTGTTAGGGGGGGATTTATGGAAGACAGGGTATCAATCTTCATCGATGGGAGCAACCTGTATCACGCGCTGCGCTCTAACCTGGGGCGCTACGACCTGAATTTCGCCGAGTTCGCCAGTAAGCTCTGTGGGCCCAGGCGTCTGTTCCGAACATACTACTACAACGTACTGCAGTACTCGAGCCAGCGGTCTGAAGGCCAGGGCGAGCAGCAGGAGTTCCTAAACGCCCTTCGCCAAACGCCGTATTTAGAGGTGAGACTGGGGGGCACCAAGCTGGCGCAGGGTGTCCGTGTGGAGAAGGGCATCGATGTCATGCTGGCCACAGACCTGCTGCATTTCGCCTGGATAAACCTCTATGACATTGCCGTGCTGGTGAGCGGGGACTCAGACTTTGCCTACGCTCTTCAGGCGGTGAAGAACATGGGAAAGCATGTAGAGGTGGCCTACTTTGAGACCAACATCTCCAGGGAACTCCTGGATATCGCCGACAACCGCCATCTGCTGAACCAGAAGTTCTTCCGGGGATTGTGGTCCCGCAAGCGCCCTCCAGAACGTAAGGCGACAAACAAGGCGACAAACAACCGGACGGTAGTGAAAAAGTAGCTAAGCTTGTACTTCCTTTCGGAAATCCGCGTCGTTTCTTGAGTGCCACAGAGAGGGGCGCTGCGAGGCTCGGGAAATAGCAGTCTCGAACAAGGTGATAAGACGTTTGCTTTTTACAGTAAAGTACTGGAAGCAATAAATATGCCCCTATCGGGTGAGATTTTGTTATAAATGAAGCACTGCGCTTAACACGGTATCCTGAATTAAAGACCAATATCGGTCGCTTATAGTAACACCCCGAGATTGTGGGCCTATCCCCCCAACATTGTATTATCGATAAGCCGCGTTCCGCCTATCCTGACTGCCAGCGAGATCAGGGCGGGTGCGGCGATCTCGGCTAGCTCCTCCAGCGTTTCGGGGTTGGCTATGCTCACGTAATCGATAGTGGCGAAAGGCTCGCGCTCGATGAGGGAGGTCATCTCCTGGCACAGGCGAGAGGCGTCCCTCTCACCATTTTCCCAGTGACCACGAGCAAGGCAGAGGGCCTTCCACAGTACCAGTGACGCCTTCCTTTCCTCTGGACTCAGGTAGGTATTGCGGCTGCTCATTGCCAGCCCGTCGGGCTCCCGCACTGTGGGAACGGCCACGACCTCAAGGTTCATGTTCAGTTCGGAGACCATCTTCCGGATCACCGCCAGTTGCTGGGCATCCTTCTGCCCGAAGTATGCTCTATTAGGCTGGACAATGTTCAGTAGCTTGGCCACCACTGTAGTGACCCCCCTGAAGTGACCGGGACGGGATTCACCCTCTAGCCGCTGGGTAATTCCTTCCAGCGTCACCCAGCTACTGAAGCCCTCCGGATACATCTCCCGGGCATCGGGCATAAAAACCAAACCTACACCCTCCTTCTCCAGTAAGGCGAGGTCTCGCTCCGGGTCGCGCGGGTACGCAGTGAAGTCTTCCTGGGGGCCAAACTGCGAGGGGTTAACGAAGATGCTGGCTATAACTGTGAGGGTCTCAGTCCGGGCGTGGCGCACCAGCTCGAGGTGCCCCTGGTGAAGGTAGCCCATGGTGGGCACGAAGCCAACAGAGCCGGTTAGCTTGCCCCGCTCGGCTTTCATTGAGGCGATGGTCTCAACAACCTTCATGGTGTTGATAGAGGGCACAGGTAGTTTCAGGCAGGCTTACTTTTTATGAAGGTTATAAATGAAATCATTGAGCGATGTAGCGCTCAGCGTCATTGTCTCCAGGGTGCCCCGGGAGCCCAGCTCTACTGCTACCCTGGTTATGGTGGCATCGTCCGGAGCATCCAGGATGTTAACGAAATCATAGGGGCCGAGGACGGCATATTGGCCCACTATCCGTGCTCCCATCGCCTCCACCTCCTTGTTGACCTCCTTTATACGCTCCGGCCTCTCTTTTATGGTCTTTCTGCCCCATGTGGTAAGTTTGGTGAGCATTACATATGTGGGCATCATGCCTCCTTTCAACTATAGGGTTCGGCTATCGCAGTCCTCCATCGATGTTTATTCTATCAGCTATGGGGCTGGGTTTCAATCCGGGCCACGATTTTTCGTCTATCTTAGCCCTTCAGCGATAAATTCTATTAGCTGTGAGATTTGTCTTTAATTTGGGCCAGAATGGATTCGTCCATCTCGTAGCTCTGTTTCGGGGTGGGGAAAGTCTCTGCCTTGACCTCGGCGATGTAATCGGCAACGGCGGAAGTGATTGCCTGGTTCAGCTTGGCGTATTGCTTGGCATGCTTGGGGACGAAATCGGTGAACAGGCCCAGGATGTCGCTTACTACCTGCACCTGGCCGTCGCAGTTTTTGCCAGCACCGATGCCGATGGTGGGCACTGTCACCCGCTCGGTGATCAATTTGGAAAGGGGTGCGGGAACACACTCGAGGACGATAGAGAAAACGCCGGCTTCCTCTAATGCCCTGGCGTCATTGAGCAGGCGCACCGCGACCTCCGGGGTCTTTCCCACCACTTTGTAGCCACCAATCTGGTGCACCGACTGCGGAGTAAGCCCGATGTGGCCCTGAACAGGGATGCCACATGCTACCAGCCGGCTCACCCTGTCGGCTACCACCTCCCCTCCCTCAAGCTTCACCGCCTGTGCCCCGCCCTCCTGAATGAAGCGAGCGGCATTGCGCAGGGCATCATCTATAGAGACATGATAGGTCATGAAGGGCATATCGCCTATCACCAGGGCATGCTTCGTCCCCCGGACCACCGCCTTGGTGTGATGGATCATCTCATCCATGGTCACCGGGATGGTTGACTCATAGCCCAGCATAACCATGCCCAGGCTATCGCCAACCAGGATCAGTGCCACCCCGGCCTCGTCGAGGAGCCTGGCGGTGGAGTAATCATAAGCGGTGAGCATGGGGATTTTGTCGCCGCGCTGCTTCATCTCCTTGATTTCGCCGATGGTGACCCTCATAGTGAAAGCACCTCGCCTTTCACCAGGGCATTCCGCTCGTCTACATAGACCAGTCTGGGCTTTGTAGCCTTTGCCTCCTCATCGGCGACAACTTTATAGGAAAGGATGATAACCCTGTCGCCCACGGAGACCAGCCTGGCCGCAGCGCCATTGATGCAGATCTCACCGCAGCCCCGCTCCCCGGTGATGGCGTAGGTCTCCAGGCGCGCACCGTTATCGATGTCCAGCACCTGGACCCTCTCATAGGGGAGGATGTCTGCCGCCTCCATGAGAAGCTCATCGATGGTGATGCTCCCCTCGTAGTTCAGGTTGGCATCGGTGACCCGCGCCCGGTGGATCTTTCCCTTCAGCATCGTTCTCATCATGCTTCCTCCTTTAGTAGTGTTTGCAATTCCCTGGCTTTCTGCTCATCTATCTTACCTTTTGCCAGGGCTATAGGGATCGTCTGGGACCCCAGCTCCCGATAGGTGGGTAGAATTCCGGGAGCAGTTCGCTCCAGAGCGAAAATATGCTTTTCTATGGTGCCCGAGTCCCCGCGGGCGATGGGCCCTGTGAGGCAGTCGGGAATGCCCACGTTATCGATGTTGTTCAGTGTTCCCCGGAGCAGGGGAAGCAGTGCCTGTGTTGCCTGCTGGGGCGGGATCCCGAAGGACTGCCACAGGTCGGTGGCCAGCTTCACCAGGGTTACCAGGTAGTTACAGGCAATCACCGCTGCAGCATGATAAAGCACTTTATCACCGGCGCCGAGCCTGATACAGGTCCCCTCGAGAGCGGCAGCCATCTCTCGGAGCTCGGTAAGCAGCGGCTCGTCCGCTTCAATGGCGAAGGTGGAGCCGGGCATGTTCTCTATAGCATGGGTCACGCTGGCGAAGGTCTGTAAAGGATGGAAGCCGCCGATAAGAGCACCGCGCTTGCTCGCCGGCTCCAGTATATCGGTCGAGTCGGCGCCGCTACAGTGAACTACGCTTTGATCGGGGTGCCATTTAATCCCGGCGGCTACCGGGGCGATGACGCCGTCAGGGGTGGTGATGAAAACTAGCTGGGCATTGTCGGCCACCGCCTGGTTGCTATCCAGTGCCTGGCATGTGGGGACAGCCTCTGCCAGCCGTTGCGCCGAGGCCTTGGTGCGACTGGAAACAGCGACCACCGGGTATCCCTTACCGCTGAGCCTGACCGCCAGCGCCGTACCCACCGTCCCAGCACCGATGAAACCGATCTTGCGCCGGGTGCTTTCCTGGTCTCGCCTTACTTCCTTCATAGCTTCTTCAGGCCTTCCTTGTAGCGGTGGCAAAGTTCAACGTATATTTTTTTACCAGTACCCCACATTTTCCTATGCTCATCGGTAGTATCCCCAAGTGCTCTCGTGTATATAGGCGCTTTCCGCTATCTGCGGCGCATTTCCCTCGAAGGAATAGAGTGCCATAGTGTTATCTTTTCCTCTCTAAATAATATCCCGAGCTGCCGGTATCCCGAAAAGCCCCTCGGCTTGCCTAACTGCTCTCATGATCGCTGCCGCCACCACCTCTGCCGCTATCGCCCCCAGTATGGTGACATCCTCAGCCCCTGCTTTACCGGTGGCGAGGGCAAACATGGTATCGCCATCGAACATGGTATGGGCCGGTCGGACGGTTCTCGCCAGTCCGTCGTGAGCAAGCTGAGCCATTTTGTTAACCTGCTCCTTGTCCAGTAAGGCATCGGTGGCTACCACCCCAATGGTGGTATTTGTAGGAAGAGCGCCGGGAGATTCCTCGCACCTTTTCATTATGTTGATAGTATCGAGAAAAACCCCCTTTACCGTGTCGCGGGGGCCGGCGATGATCCTGCCGGTTCCCGGGTCTACAACATCGCCAAAGGGATTAACCGCAACGATAGCCCCGATAGTGGCATCACCCAACCTCTGGCTTGCTGTCCCCAGGCCGCTCTTGGTCATTCTCTCCGGTCCTAGGATCTTGCCCAACGTGGCCCCGGTGCCAGCGCCGACGCAACCCTCGGCTACCGGCCCGGTTGAGGCGGCAAGGCATGCCTTGTAGCCCTCATCGGGACCGGGCCTCACCTGAGCGCTGCCTAAACGAAGATCGAAGAGAATGGCTGCTGGGACAATGGGCACCTTTGCCACGCCAGTGTCAATGCCGTAACCCCGCTCCTCTAAATAGCGCATCACCCCGCCGGCAGCATCGAGGCCGAAGGCGCTTCCCCCGCCGAGGAGGATAGCGTGCGCCTTGCCCACCAGGCTCATCGGCCGCAACGCGTCTGTCTCCCTGGTGCCCGGAGCAGCGCCACGTACATCAACGCCGGCCACTGCCCCCTCTTCACAGAGTATCACGGTGCAGCCGGTGGCGGCTTCTCTATCGGTGTAATGCCCCACCTTTATCCCTTGAACGTCGGTGATCGCGTTGTGCATGATCAAAGTCTTCGAAATGTAAAAAACCTTCTCGGGCAATACCCGAGAAGGCTTCAGTTAGTATCAACTTTATTTGCCGTCTCGGTCGTTACCGATCCAAGCGACTTATTGTCTGCCGTTTTTCTATTTAATTTTTTGGTTCACCGCCCCGATAACCTCGGGGTCGCCGAACTATAATCATATCATACGCTGCTGAAACTTGTCAAGGGCAGTGTGAAGGAATTTACGATTTCCTCTGGCAGTTGGGGCAGAAGCAGGTGCCCCGATTGCGAATGGGGATCCGCTCAATGGGCGTATCGCAAACAGGGCAGGGCTTGCCACTGCGGTGAGCCACCTTGAAGACAAATTGAGCTGTGCCCGGCTCGCCATCCGGGCGGCGGTAATCGTTGATGCTGGCTCCATGGCCACCGATGGCCTTCTCAAGCACCTGGCGTATGGCACGGTGCAGCCGCGCAATCTCCTCATTTGAAAGGCTATTCGCCATCCTCTGAGGGTGTATCGCGGCAGCAAAGAGGGCTTCATCTGCATACATGTTGCCAACGCCGGCGAGGAAGCCCTGGTCGCAGAGCAAAGCCTTAATCGGTACCGGGCGCTTTATTACCCCTTCCATTAGAACCTCAGCGGTAAAGCCTGGGCCCAGTGGCTCGGGGCCAAGCTTGCCCACCACCATGTTCTCATCTGACACCAGCCACATCCGGCCAAGCTTTCGCGGGTCGCGGAAGTGAAGCCTGGCTCCATCGTCGAGAAGGAATAGAGCCCGGGTGTAGGGATGGGAATCACCCTGGGTATCGAGGAGCAGCGAGCCGCTCATCATAAAGTGCAGGACAAGCGCCTCGCCAGTTGCGAGGCGAAGAACGAGGTATTTACCACGCCTAAAAATCTCCTGAATACATTGTCCCCTGAGGCGGTGGCAGAACTCATCTGGCGATGGGATTTGCACTGCTCTAGGCCAATTTAGGCTGACGCCGACAAAGCGTCGCCCCGCTATACTTTTGGACAGGTCTCTTTTTATAGTCTCTACTTCTGGTAGCTCAGGCATCTTTTCTCCTTTTCCAGTAGTTGGAAATAGGCTTGCGTGTCACCTACAGACTATCGGTCATTTTCGATACCTCGCCCTGATTTTTTAAATCGGTAGAGCTTTCCCTCCTTTTCTTCCAAGTAGAAGAGGCCGGCTGTAGCTACAATGTCTAAAAATTTACGTTCGCGCATTTCGTGTTCGTCTATAAACAGGGTGCCATGGGGTTTTAGGGTTCTATTCGCTTCCCTTAATGCCCCTTGCTTATCGCTATATTCATGGAAGGCGTATGACATAAAAACTGTATCTATGCTTTTATCATTAATGCGGGTATTTGCCACATCTGCTAGGATAGTGTGGATATTTCTTAGCTAGGCTATCCTAGCCATGGTCTTGACAATGGCTACATGGAAAGGTTGGTTGTCTAACGCATATACCCTACCCTTCTTCCTGACCGTACGAGCAATGGGGATAGTGTAGCGTCCGATGCCACAGCCGGCATCTAAAATGATCTGCCCTTCCCTAATACCGGCCATTTTCAACTTCTTCCGCTTCCTTTGAGGGGGTTCGATACAGAATATCCACATCCAGAAGCAGAAGGTATGGAATAAATACATTCCGATACCAGACATTCGCTGCCGATAGATGATCTTCAGAATTATATAGATGTAGATCGCCACCCCAAAGAAAATCCCTATCCCTATACCGACCCATTCCCCCGTTGTAAAATCCATTATTTTGCCCTTCTGGTTTAATCCATCTCCCCCCAGTTTTTCCCCACCTTGACCTCGACCGGAACCGGAACGCTGAGCTTCAGGGCATTGGGCATAATATCAAGTACCAGTTTCTTCATCTGCTCAAGCTCCTCCCGGGGTACCTCGAAGACCAGCTCATCGTGGACCTGAAGGATCATCCTGGACTTGAGCTTTCTCGAGCTCTTTTCCCGGTATATATCGATCATCGCCCTCTTGATAATGTCTGCTGATGTACCCTGAATTGGCATGTTTATCGCCATGCGCTCCGCCGCCGCCCGCACCTGCCCGTTAGGGGAGTTTATATCCGGCATGTAGCGCCGTCGGCCCAGCACAGTTTCCACATAGCCCTGCTCCCTGGCCTGACGCTTTGTTGCTTCGATATACTCCTTAACCCCGCTGTGTTTCTCGAAATAGGTGGTTATAAATTGTGTAGCCTCCTCACGTGAGAGCTCGGTAGCCTGCTCTAGCCCGTAGCCGCTCATCCCGTAGAGCACGCCGAAGTTCACCGTCTTGGCCACACGGCGCATATCCGCAGTCACCTCGGAAGGGGGCACGTCGAAGACCTCGGAGGCGGTGGCACGGTGGATGTCGTCATCTCGATTAAAGGCAGCCAGTAGCTGGGCATCCCGGGAGAGGTGCCCCATCACGCGAAGGTCGATCTGTGAGTAATCGCTGCTGAGAAGCATAGAGCCATCCCCGGCGATGAAGGCTTTTCTTATCTGACGCCCCAGCTCTCCGCGAATGGGGATGTTCTGCAGGTTGGGGTCACTGGAGGAGAGCCGCCCGGTGGTGGTTCCGGTCTGGTTAAAGGTTGTATGAACCCTGCCAGTTTTGGGGTTGACCAGGGCGGGTAGGGCATCAATATAGGTGGACTTAAGCTTGGTTAGCTGACGATAGTCCAGAAGCGGCTGAATAACCGGGTGAAGCCCTTTGAGTCCTTCGAGGACGGAGGCATCGGTGGAATAGCCGGTCTTGGTCCTCCGCCCGCCGGGGAGATTTAGCTCCTCGAAGAGGACAGTGCCCAGTTGACGCGTTGAGTTTATATTAAAACTGTGCCCGACCTGTTTATGGATCTCGGCCTCCAGCCCCAGCATCCGCTCTCCCAGGCTCTGGGACATCGCCCAGAGAGACTCTACATCCAGTGCCACCCCGTTACGTTCCATCTCGAGGAGTACAGGAATCAGTGGTACCTCCAGTTCGGCAAAAAGCTGCCACAGCCCCTGTTCCCTTAGCTCTGCCTCCAGTAATGCGGTCAGCCGCCCGGTGATGTCAGCATCGGCGCAGGCGTACCGAGCTGCTGCGGGGATGGCGACATAGTCCATCGAGGTTTGCTTCGACCTGGTGCCGATGAGGTCGGTAATGGGGGTCATCTCAACGCCAAGCTTGCTGAATGCCAGGGGCTTGAGTCCGATGGACTTCTCCCCCAGAAGGTGAGCGGCGATCATGGTGTCGAAGCTCAGATTCCCAAGCTCGATCCCATGCTCGGCGAGTACCATCATGTCATATTTGCCATTGTGGGCGCTCTTACCGAGTTTCGGGTCTTCGATAAGGGGCTTGAGTCTCTCCAGAACCTGGTTCAGGGGGAGCTGATCACCGAGGCGGTGTCCCACCGGAACATAGTAGGCCTTGCCCGGCTCGCAGGAGAAGGACATACCTACCAACTCGGCATACATTGCCTCCTTGCCCGTTGTCTCAGTGTCGATGGTGAATGAGGGGGCCTCGCCAAGCGCGGTGATAAGATCGTCCATGCGCTGTGGGGTGTCCACGATTCGATAATCCCCTTCAGCCCTCTCCGCTTTCGCTGTCTCCTTGCTCTCTCTTCCGTCCAGCTCGCCTATTTCGCCAAGTTTCTCCAGCATGCGGTTGAACTCCAGCTCGCGAAAGAGCGCCACAACCGTGGGGCGGTCGAAGGCTGATATGGCACAGGCATCGAGATCCAGGTCGATGGGGACATCGGTAACGATCGTGGCCAGCCGCTTGCTCTGGTACGCGTTTTCGACATCTTTCAGTGCATGCTGCACTCTGGCAGGTGTTATATCATGGATATGGGCGTATATTTGCTCAATGCTACCAAACTGCTGGAGCAGCTTTACTGCCGTCTTCTCTCCGATGCCGGCGACGCCGGGGATGTTGTCTGATGGGTCTCCCTTTAGCCCTTTCAGGTCGGCGATCTGATGAGGGGAGATGCCATACCGCTCTGCTACCTTCTCCTCATCGTATTGCACGGTGTCGCTAAAGCGCTTTCCCGGTCGCGGCGTGAGCACCCGCACTCTTGGGGAGACAAGCTGCAGTGTATCCATATCGCCGCTGACGATGAGGGTATCTATCCCCTGGGCTGAAGCCTGACGGGAGAGGGTGCCCAGGATGTCATCAGCCTCGTAGCCATCCATTTCGAAGCTGGGGATATTAAAGGCGTCCACCAGCTGGCGTACCCGGTGGAATTGGCTCTTGAGCTCCTCTGGGGTGGGGGGGCGCTGCGCCTTATAGGGTGCGAACTCCCGATGCCTGAAGGTGGGTGCAGGGTAGTCGAAGGCGATGGCGTAGTGGGTGGGTTTAAACTCGGCGAGCACCTTGAACACCATGTTGGCAAAGCCATATACCGCCCCTGTCGCCTCCCCTGTCTTGGTCACCGCCAGGGGGGGCAGGGCGTGAAAGGCGCGGTGGATCAGGGCATTTCCATCGAAGAGGATAAGTAAGGGTTTATTCTCGGCCATCTCCGCCACATTATAATTCTCCCCGCTCGGTTATAGCAATCTATTCGGACTATTCGGAGGACTTGAGGGATATGAGGTTAGTAAAACAGGCAGTTCAACACCTGTAATCGGTAGACGTATGAGATGGTGATTTCAGCTCAATATCTATAAGTTGTCGTTGGGTTGAGATGTTGACCAGAGCGAAATGCTATCTATGGGGGACATTAGCTTCGCTTCATTATTTATGGATACATACAATATTAAAATGGAGAGCAATACTTTTTACAGTTTACAGGATTTTAGAATATAGATAGCAGTCATAGTATTTATCTTCAACAAGTAGCATCTGCCGTAGGATACCTTCTTTTTCATAACCGCATTTAATAGTGATCCTCTGACTAGCCTTGTTTTCCTTTGCCATCTTCATTTCGATACGACTTAAGTTGGTTTTCTCGATAATAAACTCTTCCAGTTTCCCTAACGCCTGAGTTGCAACGCCCTTTTTCCAGTACTTCTCATCAATAAAAAATCCGACTTCACCGATGTAAGGTCTGAATTGGTCTACTCTAACCCCAATCGCTCCAATGTGCTTCCCGTTACATAATATAGAAAAGTTGAATTCGGTTTTAGTTTTACGTTTCTGGGAATCTAACCTTAAAAAATCCCTTTCTTCGTCGAGCGTTTTTGGTTTAGCCGGGAGATAGAGGAATTTTGGGTTTGATAAGATCTCGAAAAAACGTTTTGCATCGGATAATCGCTGTGGTCGGATTTCAACATTCATGTACTAACTCCATAGTAATAAAGTTCAATCGCTGCTTTTAGTAGAGCCTGGTGTGTAGAAAGGGTATATCGGAGTCCTCTGTTTGTCAAATGGTGCGGCCGCATTTGGTATGGGGCAGTGGGAAATAGTCGTTTCGAATTTGACTGTGATATACTTGTGTGGCATATTGATAGGGAAAAAGATGAAAGACCTTATTTCTATAGCCGATCTCAATTCTGCCGAAATACAGCACCTGATTGAGAGCGCCCTTAAGTTGAAGCGGGGAGGCACTAAGCCAATGCTTGAGGGGAAGATACTGGCGCTTATCTTCGAAAAGCCCTCGCTGCGCACGCGGGTGAGCTTCGATGTGGCCATGAATCGGCTCGGCGGGCACTCGCTCATGCTCTCTCAGGCAGAGGTTGGGCTGGGGGAGCGGGAGCCCATCGCAGATGTGGCCCGGGTACTTTCTCGCTATGTCGATGGCATCGTTGCCCGAACCTTCGCTCACCAGAGCGTAGCGCTTCTGGCGAAGCACGCTACCGTCCCGGTAATTAACGGCCTCACAGATGAGGAGCACCCATGCCAGGCTCTCTCGGATCTGCTCACCATCCATGAGAAGAAGGGGGGGCTTGAAGGGATAAGCGTTGCCTATATCGGAGATGCCAATAATGTTGCCAATAGCCTGCTCCTTGCCTGCTCCCTTACCGGAACGAAATTTAGCATCGCCTCACCGAAAGGGTACGGGCCAAAGCAGGAAGTCCTCGCCCGGGCTCAAAAGTGCGGGGGCGAAATACTGGTAACGGAAGATGTGAAGAAGGCGGTCGAGGATGCCGATGTGCTATACACCGATGTCTGGACCAGCATGGGGCAGGAGGCTGAGGCGAAGCGTCGCCGGGTGGCTTTCGCTCGCTATCAGGTAAACGGGCGGTTACTCGCACTCGCAAAACGGGATGCCATCTTCATGCACCCCCTGCCGGCGCATCATGGCGAGGAGGTAGCCGAGGGGCTGTTGGAATCGCCGCAGTCGGTGGTCTTCGACCAGGCGGAAAACCGGCTTCACATGCAGAAGGCGATACTGGCGAAGCTTCTAAAATGACCAGGCCAATCGTTGCCATCGTTGGGCGGCCCAATGTGGGCAAGTCTACCCTGTTTAATCGGCTGGTGGGCGAGCGTTTATCCATTATTGAGGATGAGCCGGGCACTACCCGCGATCGCCTCTATGCCGACATCGCCTGGAAGGAAAGCGCTTTCACTATAGTGGATACCGGCGGCCTCTTGCTCAACCCGCCCAGCGATATTGTCCAGAGGGTGAAAAGCCAGGTGGCGGTAGCCATCGAAGAGGCCGATATCATCATTTTTTTAGTAGATGTTCTCGATGGCGTGACCACCGTGGACAAGGAGTTGGCCGAGGTGTTCAGGCGCTCAGGCAAGCGACTGTTGCTCGTGGCCAATAAGGCTGATAACGAGAAGCGCTGCTACGAGGCGGCTCAGTTCTATGAACTGGCGCTCGGCGATCCGCTCCCAGTAAGCGCCTACCACGACCTGGGCATCGCTGAGCTTCTCGATAGGGTGGTGGAAAGCTTGCCTCACTTGCCACCCGAGGAGGAGGAGGTGGGGATTATGAAGGTGGCCATCGTGGGGCGCCCAAATGTGGGCAAATCGATGCTGCTTAACGCTATATTGGGCGAGGAGCGAGCCATTGTTACTGAGACGCCGGGGACGACCCGGGATGCTATAGATACTATATTTGAGCACAGCGGCGAGCGAATGATGCTCATCGATACGGCGGGCATAAGGAGGAGGGGCAGGGTGGAGGTTGGTATAGAGCGCTACAGCGTCGCGCGGGCGCTCAGGGCCATAAGCCGTGCCGATGTGGCTCTGCTCCTAACCGAGGCCACAGAGCCAGTAACCGCTCAGGATACCCACATAGCCGGCTACATAAGGCAGGCCTATAAGGGGATGCTGCTGGTGGTTAATAAGTGGGACCTGGTTTCGGAGACGGCGGACCGCAGGCAGTATACCAGAGTGGTTAGAGACCGGCTCAGGTTTATGCCCTATGTGCCTGTTTTGTATACCTCTGCCAAGTTTGGAGAAGGTGTGAGCGATGTACTTAATGTCGCCAGAGAAATATTCGAAGAACGAAAAAAGCGCGTGCCCACCGCACTGGTGAATAGCGTGGTTCGTGATGCGGTGGCGTCCCATGCACCACCGGCGGTGGCGGGGAAGAAGCTCAAGATACTCTATGCCACTCAGGCTGAGACCAGCCCCCCCACCTTCGTCTTCTCGGTTAACGATACGGCTCTACTACACTTCTCCTATCAACGCTACCTGGAGAACGAGCTGCGTCGCAGTTTTGGCTTTCAAGGGACACCGTTGCGCCTGGTCTTCAAAAGAAGGGGTGAGAAGTGATCGTTTTGGGGTTTATTGGCTTAGTTATCTTGGGCTACCTCATCGGGTCAATCCCCTTCGGTGTCATTGTGAGCAGGTTGGCACGGGGTATAGATGTCAGGGATTACGGCAGTGGCGGTATGGGAATGACCAACGTGCTGCGCACGGTGGGTGCCAGGGCGGGGGTCTTGGTCTTCCTTGCCGACATGGCGAAGGGGGCCGCTGCGGTGTCGCTTGCCTGGCCATTTTTCGCATCCTATCCCGACATGGTTGCCTGGGGTCACATGGCGGGAGGGGTAGCCGTCATTATCGGACATAGCTGGCCGGTATTTATTGGATTTAGAGGCGGGCGTGGCGTCACAACCGGTTTTGGCGTGCTGCTTACGATGTACTGGCCGGCGGGCCTCATCGCTTTAGCCGTCCTCCTAGCGGTTACCGGCCTGTCTCGATATGTATCACTGGGTTCCATGCTCGCAGCGCTTGCCGTGCTGGTAGCAATGATTTTGTTCGTCGTTTTTGATTTGCCGGGAGCAGAATTTGCCCATATCGTCTTTGGCTTAATCGTGGTGCCGATAATCATATTTCGTCATCGGGGCAACATACGAAGGCTGCTTTCGGGCGTTGAGCCGAAGATAGGCTCTTCTCATGCTAAGCGGTAGGCTTTTTATACTACAAGATACTTAATGCCTGGGGGCTTTATCTATAGAGAATAGCTAAGCTTCCATTCAGACGTAGCGTAACGTTGAAAAAAAGGGAGGCTTGATGAAGGTTGCCATCATCGGTACCACAAGCTGGGGCACGACCCTGGGGGTAATTCTGTCCCGCAGGGGCATTGATGTGGCGCTCTGGGCGAGGACTGTGGAGGAGGCTGAGCAGCTGGCCAGGGATGGAGAGAACAAAACCCGCCTGCCCGGCATCTCATTCCCCGGGGGGCTCTCACCTACCGGCGTTATAGAGGAGGCGCTTCAGGGTGCCTCGCTGGTTGTGCTGGCGGTGCCCTCTCAGCGGATGCGCGAAAATGTAAGGATAATGAAAGGGCATATCGCTAAAGGGGTGCCGATTTTAAGCGCTGCCAAAGGGCTGGAGGTGGACACCACGAAGAGAATGACCCAGGTGATCTCTGAGGAGATCGACCCTGCATATCGCCACAATATCTGTGTCTTGTCTGGCCCGAACTTGTCTATGGAGGTCGTCCATGGCCTGCCAGCGACAACGGTTATTGCTGCCCAGGATACCGCTGTGGCTAAGCGTGCTCAGGGGATAATGGCCTCTGCCACCTTTCGTGTCTATACTAATGATGATGTTATCGGTGTGGAGTTGGGTGGGGCGCTGAAGAATATCGTTGCGCTGGCGGCAGGCTTGAGCGATGGCTTGGGTTATGGAGATAACGCCAAGGCTGCATTGGTGAGCCGTGGGCTGGCGGAAATCTCCCGCCTAGGGGTGGCGATGGGGGCCAATCCACTTACCTTTGCCGGCCTCGCTGGGCTGGGAGACCTGGTAGCTACCTGCTCCAGCCCGCTCAGTCGCAATCGCTTCGTTGGTCAGGAGTTGGCCAAGGGGCGTCCACTTGCGGAGATAACGGCTTCCATGACAAACGTGGCTGAGGGGATTAGTACCACTGTTGCAGCCCGACGGATGGCCCGGGAGTACGGGGTGGATATGCCCATCACAGAGCAGGTGTACAGGGTGCTCTTCGAGTGGCTTGATGTGACTAAGGCTATGGCGACACTCATGGGGCGCGAGCTTAAGAGTGAGATGCTTGGGGAGTAGATATTACGTCTCAAGTGTCCAACGCCCGCAAGCTATAACACACACCGCACTATAAGCATAGGTCGTTTGTTGTCATGCAAGCGCAGATTATGTTATACGGGGTCCATGTCCCTATGTTCGTAAAGGATTATCGAGGCGGCGACAAGGCCTGCGGTCTCCGCTCGGAGCACCCGGTTTCCCAGGCTGATAGGGATAATGCCACAACCCCGGGCAAATTCCATTTCGAGTGGTGAGAATCCTCCCTCGGGACCGATGAAGAGGTTAACCGACAGTGAATTTTTCCCTGATATAATCCCCTGCCGGTGAATCTCGTGTTGCAACGCAGCGCGCAGTCCGGATATCTTTATCCCCTTTTCGTTATCCCTATCACTCACTACACCCTCCCAGGCCAGCATGGAAAAACCCATCGCCGAGCGGCAGGCTTGCTCAAAGAGCAATGCAGGCTCAAGCTTGGGGATCCTTCCCCGCTTCGATTGCTCCGCTGCCTCGATAATTATTCTCTGCCAGCGCTCAATCCTATTATCCTGGGGATGTTCTGCGATACAGCGCTCGCAGGTCAGGGGGACGAAGCAGGAAACGCCTAGCTCGGTACATTTCTGGATAATAAATTCAAACTTACTGCTCTTGAGCAGCGCTTGATAGAGTGTTATTTTGGTGTATGGCTCAGCCGACGGTCTCTTCTCACATATAACGCCGGTGACATGATCCCTGCTCACCCTTTCCAGCGATACCTCATACTCCCAGCCGGTATCGTCGAGGACCACGATGTGGTCACCGCCCTGCAATCGAAGCACATTACTCAACTGATGGACCAGCTTTCCCTCGATGGCCACACTCTCCTTGTCGATGCATTGCGGAGAGATAAAAAAGCGGTGCATTTCCCTTACTCAATCGCCCTGAGTCACGTTTCAAAGAGGTCCTTAAGCCTGTGAAAGAACCCCTTCTCCTCCTTGGGCATTACCGCAGGGCCCATGGTTTTCGCCAGCTTCTCGAATAGCCTGTGCTGCTCCTCATTTAGGGTCTCAGGGGTGACCACATGAACCATAATCAGTTGGTCTCCGCATCCTCCTCCCCGAAGATGAGGCACTCCCTTTTCCCTGAGTCGGAAGAGCTTTCCTGTTTGCGTTCTGGGGGGGATCTTGAGTGTGGAGGGGCCGTCTACTGTGGGCACATCGATCTCGGCGCCCAGCGCCGCCTGGGCGAAGTTGATGGGCAGGTCGTACAAGATGTCAACACCGCGGCGCTTGAAGAACTGGTGCTCCTCTACTGAAAGAGAAATGTAGAGGCTCCCGGCATTTCCACCCCGCGTTCCGGCATTGCCCTCCCCGCTGAGGTGGATCTGGGAGCCATTATCCACCCCGGCAGGTATAGTGATATTGATCTGGCGCGCCTTCTCCTCCCTGCCCGAGCCTCGGCATTGGGGGCAGGGCTTGGTGATAATACTCCCCTCACCCCCGCAGCGGTTGCAAGTGGTGGCATTTACGAACTGCCCGAAAATGCTACGCTGCACCCGGCGCACCTGCCCGGTGCCATTACACTCGGGGCAGGTTGAGGGCTGGCTACCCGGCGCATTGCCAGCGCCGTGACACTGGGAGCAATTCTCGATACACCGGATCTCGATTTCCTTCTCACACCCGAAGATCGCCTCTTCGAAGGTGATGGTAAGGTTATAGCGAAGGTCAGCTCCCCGCTGCGGGCCACGTCTCGCCGTTGAGGTAGCTCCGCCGAAAAAGGTATCGAAGATGTCGCCGAAGCCTCGGAAGATATCGAAGCCCTCGAAGCCTCTGCCAAACCCCTCACTGACATGCCCGAAACGATCGTAGGTTGCCCTCTTCTCGAGATCGGAGAGCACCTCGTAGGCCTCGCTAATCTCCTTGAACCTCTCCGCTGCCCCATCCTCTCGGTTGCGGTCGGGGTGGTACTGGAAAGCGAGCTTGCGGAAAGCCTGCTTTATCTTCTCACCGGAGGCTGACCGATTAACGCCCAGAACTTCATAGTAATCTCGTTTTACCGCCATATTTCAAATTCCATAGATAGATAGAGGCTAACATTTTATTATAATTCACTCGTGGCCTTATTACAAGCGCTTGTACACGGCGGTACTGTTCGGTTATGGTTGATTAGACACTGTAGGGTTGATGGCATGATTAAAATGTGACAGAAGTCGTATTAAAATATTATCCTCGTGTAGTAAAATAAGCATGGATTTCAAAGAAGTAGTCACTGTTTAAGATGGCTAATAATCTCCCTGCGCTGGAGGGAACATTAAGAAAGAGACGGTAGTTTCTCTTGACAAAGGGGAGGAAAAGGTAGTAAATTATTGCTGTTAGCACTCTCGCCTTTAGAGTGCTAACGAGTGAGGAGCCATGTTAGCGAAGCGGACAGGGAATATACTCGATATTATCGTTGGTGAATATATCTCGATGGCCAGGCCGGTGGGTTCGGAGGCGATCGTCGAACGCCATGGGCTGGGGGTTAGTTCTGCCACCGTTCGCAACGAGGTGGCACGTCTTGAGGAGGAGGGATATATTATCCGGCCTCATATATCAGGGGGAGCCATACCTTCAGATAAGGGCTATCGCCACTATGTGGAGTCCGTGGTCCGGGAGGCAGAGGAGATCCCACTGGATGAGCAGCGGATGCTCTCACATCTCTTCCATCAAGTGGAGCAAGAGCTGTCGGAGTGGACCCATCTTGCTGCTTCCCTGCTGGCGCGCATGGTTTGCAGTGTAGCCATTGTTACCTCCCCCAAGGCACTGTCGTGTCGCATCAAGCACCTGGAGCTGGTGGCGCTTCAGGAGTCCCTCGCGCTTGTAATCCTGTTGCTTCAGGAGGCGAGGCTCAAGCAGCAACTGATAGCCTTTGATAAGGTGGTATCGCAGGGGGAGCTTAGCGCTATTTCCGGTAAGCTGGGCACACTGTTTCACGGTTTGACCGTGGCTCAACTTCTGGCACAGGATGGGGTTCTTTCCCCGATTGAACAGCACATTAAGAATGCGGTTGTGCAGGTCATGGCGGATGAGGATAGGCGGAGGTATGAGGAGCCATATATCGAGGGGCTACGTCATATATTAACCCAGCCGGAGTTTACCCATGCCCAGAATATGCTGCGCCTTGTGGAGATGCTGGAAAGCAGGGACATGGTCAGGTCACTGCTTCCAGAGATGGTGGTTGATGGTGGTGTCCGGATAGTTATTGGGGCGGAGAATCGCGAGGATGCAATGAAAGGGTACAGTATTGTGGTCACCCAGTATGGCGTTCCGGGCGAGGTCAATGGTGCCCTTGGCGTGATTGGCCCCACGCGAATGCCGTACGGCAGGGCGATCTCCTCGGTGCGCTATGTTGGTTCGCTTTTAAGTGAGCTGGTCGCTGAGCTATATGTCGGTCCAGAGAGGCAGTAGGATATGGTGCGCAAGTAGGCAGGGGTATTGGTATGGATGAGAATGAACTTAGTGCTGAGGAAACGCCCCGGGTAGAGGAGGGTGAGGCGGTAGAGGGAGAAGAAGAGGATGTAGCATCGCTAAAAACGGCGCTTGCCGAGGAGCAGGCCAGGGCTGAGGGCTATCTGGCCAGTTGGCAAAGGGCTCAGGCGGACTTTGTGAATTACAAGAGGCGCACTGAGCAGGAGCGAAACGAGATGGTCATGCTTGCCAGTGCTACACTTATGCTAAACCTGCTTCCCGTTCTGGATGACCTGGGGCGGGCGCTGGATAACGTCTCGGAGAAGCTTAGCGGGCTCGCGTGGGTCGATGGCATCGTGCTAATATATCGCAAGCTCAAAGCGACGCTGGAGGGTAACGGGCTCAGTGAGATCAAGGCCCTCGGTGAGACATTTGACCCCAATTTTCATGAGGCGGCGCTCTACGCTGATGGGGAAGAGGGGAAGGTTATCGAGGAGTTGCAGAAGGGATATATGCTTCATGATCGGGTGCTGCGCCCTGCTATGGTGAAGGTAGGCAAGGGTCTGAAGGAGAAAGAAGAGGAAGAAGAAACATCTCAGGAGGAAGTACAGGAGGAGAACAATGGGTAAAGTAATCGGCATTGACCTGGGAACAACGAATAGCTGTGTTGCGGTGATTGAGGCTGGGGAACCTACGGTGATCCCCAGTGCTGAGGGTGGTCGCACTACCCCATCGATAGTGGCGGTAAGTAAGAGCGGGGAGCGGCTAATGGGGCAGGTTGCCAAGCGACAGGCAATTACCAATCCTGATAATACCATTTTTAGTATAAAGCGCCTCATGGGGCGGAAGTTCAAAGAGGACTCCGTGGAGCGTGATAAAAAGCTTTTGCCCTATAGAATAATTGACAACAACGGCGATGCTTGGGTAGTCATGGGAGATAAAAATTATAGCCCGGCGGAGATATCGGCAATGATCTTGCAGAAAATAAAGACGGATGCCGAGGCCTACCTGGGGGGCAAGATAACCGAGGCGGTGATCACCGTGCCTGCCTATTTCAGCGATAGCCAGCGCCAGGCAACCAAGGACGCGGGCAAGATCGCCGGGCTTGAGGTTCTCAGAATAATCAACGAGCCCACTGCGGCCGCGCTCGCCTATGGCCTGGATAAGAAGAAGGATGAGACCATTGCCGTATATGACCTGGGCGGTGGCACCTTTGATATATCCATTCTGGAGTTGGGCGAGGGCACCTTTCAGGTGAAGTCGACCAATGGTGACACTCACCTCGGCGGCGATGACTTCGATCAGAAGGTCACCAACTGGCTGTGCGACGAGTTCAAAAAGGACCAGGGGATTGACCTACGGCAGGATCGTATGGCGCTGCAACGGCTTAAGGAAGCGGCGGAGAAGGCTAAGTGTGAGCTATCCACGGTGCAGAAGACGGAGGTTAACCTTCCCTTTATAACCGCAGACGCAAGCGGCCCCAAGCATCTCAACATAGACCTTACCCGGGCTAAGCTGGAGCAACTGGTGGGTGACCTCGTAGAGCAGACCATGGCACCCTGTCGGCAGGCGCTGGAAGATGCCGGCATTAAATCGACTCAGTTGGATGAGGTGGTACTGGTTGGGGGGCAGACGCGCATGCCGTTGGTGCAGGAGAAGGTGAAGCAAATCTTCGGCAGGGAGCCCAATAAGGGGGTTGACCCCGATGAAGTGGTAGCCGTTGGTGCGGCAATACAGGCAGGGGTGCTTAAGGGGGATGTTGGTGACGTGCTCTTGCTGGATGTCACCCCGCTCACCCTGGGCATCGAGACCCTTGGCGGGGTGATGACCCCGCTCATCTCCCGAAATACTACAATCCCCACAGCGAAGAGTCAGGTCTTCTCCACTGCTGCCGATAACCAGCCTAGCGTGGAGATCCATGTGCTTCAGGGGGAGCGCAGCATGGCCGCTGACAATAAGACGCTGGGGCGGTTTATGCTCGATGGCATTATACCTGCTCCGCGGGGTATGCCTCAGGTCGAGGTTACCTTCGACATAGATGCTGATGGTATTGTGAGCGTTAAGGCGCAGGATAAAGGTACGGGTAAGGAGCAGAAGATCGTAATTACCGCATCAAGCGGTCTCTCCAAGAAGGAGATAGAGCAGATGCAGCGGGAGGCGGAGCAGCATGCTGCGGATGATGCCAAGCGCCGCGAGGAGGTGGAGACCAGAAACCAGGCCGATACCCTGGCCTATACTGCAGAAAAGACGCTCCGGGAACAAGGGGAAAAGGTGCCTGCAGACCTCAAGCAGCAGGCCGAGGATAAGATCGCCCAGGTGCGCTCAGCACTTCAGGGGAGCGACATAGCTGAGGTGAAACGCACCATGCAGGAGCTATCGACAATATTACAGCAGGTGGGCTCTTCTATATATCAAACGCCGCCATCCGGGGAGGAAGCGCCTACCGGCGAGGAGGAGCCACCCAAGAGCGATGAAGGGACCGTGGAGGGTGAGTTCCGCGAAGTCTAGGCATCGCTTTTTTAGTCCATAGCGCTTTGTGACAACCCTGGTTTCCTTTCATACTGCGAGGGCTACTATTATGTGAGCCAGGAGGTTTAATCTAGATTGAAGATGGGGCGGGGGAATATCCTCCGCCTTTTTACTTATGATCTGTGGGTTATTCGCTTAGCGCCGCGCTTCCCGTCATTTCGAGGCCCACGATTAAGGATTGAGTAGCTGCTAACTTCGGCCGACGCTTCGGCCCAAGTCAGGGTCGCACTGACAGGGGGAAGGACCGCTGCTGTTGATGACAAACTGCTAAGCGAGAGGCTGACGAGGCGTGAAACGTGAAGTTCAAGTAAATAAATCGGCTATGAGCTATCAACCATCAAACAAACAACCTATTCTCCGGGCGAGTACGGCAGCTTGACCCCATAGTGCCGCTTTGGTATACTTTTAGAAGTTTTATAAGCGGAAGGAATGAAGTATTGCACGCGCAGATAACGGGGTGGGGGAAGTATCTGCCACAGCGGGTGCTTACCAACAAGGACCTGGAGAGGCTAGTGGATACCTCAGATGAGTGGATCGTGACCCGCACCGGCATCAGGGAACGGCGCATCGTAGCTGATGACGAAACGGCATCGACCATGGCAGTAGCGGCGGGACGGGGTGCGCTTGAAGTTGCCCGGCTTTCGCCAGACCTCCTCGATATGGTAATCGTGGCAACTAATAGCCCGGACAGGATAATGCCAGCCTCCGCCGCACTGGTGCAACATGCCCTGGGTGCTAAGAAGGCCGCAGCCTTCGACATCGTTGGCGCGTGCAGCGGTTTTATCTATGCCCTGGTTAGCGCTTATCAGTATATCGCCGCAGGCGCCTACCGGAATATCCTGGTGGTGGCGAGCGAGGCAATAAGCCGTGCCATGAACTGGGAAGACCGATCAACCTGTGTGCTTTTTGGTGATGGCGCCGGGGCAGTGGTGGTGCAAGCAAATGAACATGCAACAGACATGCTGAGCTTTGTGATGGGAAATGACGGCTCGGGTGCCGACCTTCTATACATTAACCATCCCTGCGGCCTGCCAGCCAGTGTGAGTAATGATAGGCGCTACTATATGATTATGAAGGGGAGGGAGGTATTCAAGTTTGCGGTTAGGGCCATGGCTGAAGCCTCAAAGCAGGTGATAGATGCTGCTGGACTCAATATATCGGATATAGACCTCTTTATCCCTCATCAGGCAAACGATCGCATCACAAAGGCGGCAATAAAGGCACTGGATATTCCCGAGGATAGGGTTTTTAAGAATCTCGAGCACTATGGGAACCTGTCGGCGGCATCGCCTGCAGTGGCCCTTTGCGAAGCGGCCGAGCAGAAAAGGCTCAAAGCAGGCGACCTGGCGGTTCTGGTTGCCTTTGGTGCCGGCCTGTCCTGGGCTGCGATGGTGCTGCGCTGGCAGCCGGGAGGCCCGGTTAAGCGTGATGACCGAAGCTAGATATTAACCGGTAAGGCCCCCCATTCTTCTTGACACGATTTTTATAGAGCGAAAAATAAAAAGAAAGGAGTGGTGAATGCAAGTAAGAGCCCTTACTATGGTGGATGTGCTCTTCCCCAGGGCAACCCTGGCGCGCGATATGCTTCTCATCTTCGGTTTCGTCGCTGTCACCGCGCTCGGTGCACAGGTTGCCTTCTACATTGGCCTGGTCCCCATAACCGGGCAGACCTTTGCCGTGCTTATTGCCGGGGCACTCCTCGGAAGTAAGCGGGGCGCATTGAGTCAGCTTACCTACTTAGGGATGGGAGCCATGGGTGCCCCTATCTTTGCCGGATGGCAGGGGGGCCCCGCCGTGCTCATGGGCCCCACAGGAGGCTACCTCGTAGGCTTTGTTGCCGCTGCCTTCGTAGTGGGATTCCTCGCGGAGCGGGGGTGGGACCGCCGCACCTGGAGCATGGCCCTGGCGATGCTTATCGGCAACAGCGTAATATATGCTATCGGCCTTCCGTGGCTCTCTATCTGGCTCGGTCACTTCGCTTCGGCAGATTCGGTGCTCGCTATCGGGCTCTATCCCTTCATACCAGGGGATTTGCTAAAGCTGGTTTTGGCAGCAGTGGCCTTGCCCTCGGGGTGGGCTTTGTTGAACCGGTTTGGAAGGTAGTTTTGCCCGCACTATCGCTGCAAAAAGGTATCATGAGGGCCGATAAATCGGCCTTCATGATACCCTGGTACATTATCGATATAGGCTACTGTAGAGAGTACAGACCCCGACGCACAGGGGTGAGCGGTTGAGACAAGTTCACAGGGGGTGAGGATAATCGACATAACCTGGCTGGGTCATTCATGCTTCAGGATTAAGGGGAAGGGGGCCACCCTGCTCACTGACCCCTATAATGAGAGCATTGGCTACTCCCTGGGGAATCCCGAGGCAAACATCGTCACCTCCAGCCACCCCCATCCCGGGCATGGCTTCACCTCAGGGGTTGGCGGTGAGCCGAAGATTGTTCGTGGTCCCGGTGAATACGAGATCTCGGGCGTTTTTATCACCGGTATAGCTACCTTCCACGATGCCGAGAAGGGGGGAGAGCGGGGGAGGAACACCGTATACCTCATCGAGATAGAGGATATGAAGCTTTGCCACCTCGGTGACCTGGGGCATCCCCTTTCCACGGAGCAGGTGGCGGAGATAGGTAGCGTGGAGTTGCTGATGGTACCCGTTGGCGGATTTTCCACCATCGATGCGGTTACCGCAGCAGAAACAGTAAGGCTGCTTCAGCCCGGTATTGTAATTCCCATGCATTTCCAGACCGAGGCGGTACGTTTCCAGTTGGCGCCGGTGGAACGCTTTCTTAGGGAAATGGGGATAAAGGCTGGACTCGGGGCCCAGCCCAGGCTCTCCATAACCAGAGCGGGCCTATCTGAGGAGACTCAGGTGGTGGTTTTGGATTACCGCGGCCATTGACGGAAACCTCATAATACGTTGCGAGGGGCATTAACCACCAACCATCCCCAATCTCCAATTACCAATCACAAATCCCTAATCACTAAATGTAACTTGGTGATTGCCACGCTGCGCTCGCAATGACAGTATGGGGTGTGTTTCTCTGTCGTTGCGAGGACCCCGACGTGTCGGGGGACGGGGCATATGACGAGGATTATGGACAGGATTATACAATGTGGGGCTTGCCGCACTCCCAGACTGCGAGGCCAACAGGTCGGCCGACACCTCGGCCTATATCGGGGGAAACTTCGGCCCAACTAGAGGCTTGCAATGAAAGGGGTCGGAGCGGATGCTCCGACCTACCCAATAATATAATATCCTAAAGTTACCCAATCACACGATTAGCCAATCTCCCAAATGTAACGCTGGCATTGCTTCGTAGCCGATTCTCTTCTATCACAGTGAACATGGCTTTATTATCGCGGCGATAAATAAAGCCCCCACATTCTGTAGAGGGGGCTTTATATAATCTATATCCTTTCTATTACCTGGCTATTCTTGTCCTGGCGATGAGCACGATCCACGAGACCAGAAGTATTAGCAGTAACGTCAATGTGACACCAATCACCACCCAGACCCAGAACGGGGTAGGTTCCTCCTCCTCCTCAACGGGTTCTGCTATAGTGCTAAAGGTACCGGTATCGCTCCAAGGTGACTGGCTGGTCTCGCTGAGAGCCCTTACCTTCCAGCAATAGTGAGTGTCATACTTGAGGCTATCGGAGGGGATAACGTATACTGTTTCATAACCCAGGGCGTTGGAGCCGGTCTTATCGACCAACAGGTCAGCCCAATCGCAGTCCTCGGCAACCACAAGCTCGTACTTGGCGGCCTCGATGACGCTAGTCCACTCAAGTACTATTTTTAGTGGCATATCTATCTGTCCCGCACTCGGGCTCTCCAGCATTGGTAGAGCAGCAGCAGGACCAATGTATGTGGTGAAGCTCCGGGTATCGGACCATCGGCTCAGGAGCGGCTCTTTCACCCTCACCCGCCAGTAGTATTTACTACCCAGCCAGAGGACGGCACCTGTCACCAAACCACCACTCCCTTCTTGCTCAACGGTTCTGAATTCCTCGTCCTGAGCTATCTCCCACTGGTAATCTATGGCGCCGGTCATCGCCTCCCAGGAAAGCATTACCCTGGCCATCCCGGCATATGCACCGCCCTCCTTGAGGATATAGCCGGTGGTAACGCCATCAGCAGGTGCTGCCAGAGTCACCTTTTCGGTGAGGGTATCGGTGCACGTAAGAAGTTGGTCTGGAGAAGGCGCGTCATTAACCGCAAAAAGGATGCTGGAGCCGGGCGCTACCCTTAGCAGATCCAGCGTTGTGTTCGGGGGAAGCCCTGTGTCCATCATCTCGAATTCAAGGCCAGACTCCCCCATGGGATAGGTGGGATTAACGCTTCGCGCCACCCCCATACCCGCTCTCATATCTGAGGCATAGAGGATGCTATCATCGGTAACCACGAGGCCGGTGGCGTCTATGCCCGTAGCTGGCCCATATCCAGTTATATTATCCCAGAAACTCTCACTAACGGCGATGCGGATGCGGTAAATGTCACCGCTTGGGTTGCAACTGGCGTATATAATGTCATTGTCGGCATAATCGTTGTCGAAGGCTACTATGATTACATCGCTACTGTCACCTGGGCCGGTGCCCACTCGCTCGAACGAAAAGTCACCGTTGTAATTTTCGCAAATATATGCTCTGCCGTTGTCATCGCCGGCCAGTATGGCATGTCCTGGCCCCGCTACTAGCGACGTGACTTCACCTGTTATCACGCTCTTCACGGTATCGATCCAGTTATCGCCGCCGGTGCCGGTTTTACATTTCCGTACACTGCCGCTGGCAGCGCCGGTGAACAGGTTATTCATATCGACAACTTCCCACGCGGTGATATTCTCTGTTGCAGTTATCTCCTTTTGGAATGAAATGCCACCATCATTTGACCGGTATATATATGGGCTGTAATCCTTCTGTGCAACAAATATGCCAGCATCCGTTGGGAAAGCTGGACAAAGCTTAACCATATCGAATAGACATTGATGCTCGGTAAGCTGCTCGGTGAGAGTAGAGCAGTAAATCCTTTCCCAGGTTGCACCCATATCGGTGGTTTGCCACAGGCTTGTCGTACTGGCCCAAGAAACCGTAGCCATGAGCAGATTGCTATCTGCGGCGTAGTTTGGCGAGGGAGCCACATCATTGATTTTGATGATTCCAGTGTCGATCAAGCCCCTCTGGTTCCAGTACAACATGTCGTCATCCGCTGATGCGGATAGGGCGCTCTCCGACCCACTCGTGCTAACATATTGGGCGCCGGGTGCCATAATCACATTTGCCTTTTCTTCCCCCGTGGGCTGTTTACTGTAAATTGTATCCTCTGGTTTCCAGTTTTCGCCCCAATCGGTACTAACATAGACCAGGTGCTGTTTGGGTGTTATGCCAGTGTTGAGAGCCTCTGTTCCCACCAGAACGGTTGCCTCATCGACATAGCCGGTTACTGCTATACTCCATATATCAGTCTGAGTCTTTACAAAAATGTCATTGTCCCTGACATCGAGGTCGGTAGCTAACGATACCGCTACTGGTCCTCTACCTTCTATTTTATAGGCATCGCCCTGATTTCCTGTACCAGCTACGCCGACAAAGAGGATTGGCGTACTCGCATTATAAGAACCGGGGAAGGCCATGCATGCGTGATTCGATTCGAAAGATATATTGCCAGAACCCACCTTCTGGTCATAGAGTGTAGCATCGCTTATGCTAGCATCCCAATTCTCATCTCCGACTCTGAAACGAACCATGGTCTGCGAACTGTCGGTGACTACTGCCGCGATCTGCCCAAAACCGCTGTAGCCGCCATCGTTGGCATAGGTAGGGGAGAAAGCTGCATCCAGGGCTGAGCCTCCTACACCTTGCTCGTCCCATGAAGCCCCTTCCCTCTTAAGATAAACGCCATTATCTGTACCCGCTAGATATGTGGGATTTCCATACTCATCAAGAGCCGCATCGAGAGAGTGAATGTTGCCACCTATATCAAGTGGTAACTTGAAGCTGACACTACCGTCATCGGAAGTGTATATATAATTGGTGGTTGCCACCAGAACCGTCTCTTGATACTCCCAGTTTGGGGAGACTGCTATGTCCACGATGTCTCCTGTATCCGCTGTCTCAACAAGCTTATCAACGAGCCCGGTCTCCCTCCAGTTGTAGCCGCCATCGGTGGACTCCATCATGGTCCAATTACCCGATGCTTTTACGACTGCGGCGAATATGGTATCCCCCTCAGGGGATACCGCTATCGGCCCTACATCAGAGCCGTCCCACAACGCGTAGCCCCCATCCATTCCCTCCTGGGGGATGGGGATCTCGTTCCACTTGAGTCTGCCCGGGTCGGCGGAGGCGGGATCGCTATTCTGTACCACACCGACACCTGCCAGGGTTACCGCTAGCACCACCGCCATCACCCCACCAAATATCTTAGCTCTATTTGCTTTCATAATAACCCTCTTTGCTTTATTTATAGATTCCCACATCCCCAAAGGGAGATTTCTGCTGGATTATCTTGTCCTTATTTATACCTTTCAAATAACCCCATATACACCCCCATTTCAATTGTATCTATATACGAGTATCGCCTACAATTGGGTATACACTATCACATCGAGCCCAGTATTACAAGCATTGGACATTTATAACATATATAACGCACCATGTCAAGCCCATAAAGCACACTATATAGGTTATTCTGGTAATAGTAGCACAATATATAGTTATTGTCAATGCTTTTCTGTGCGGTGTTGCATTTTTCCTGTCGTTGTGTTAAGGGGAGACCCCGATATAGTCATGGCATTAAAACATCTCGGGGTGGGCGGGGACATTATTGGGCTTCTTCACATGCGGCTGGCGATGACATTAGGTGAGGTGTGGAGTATAAAGGGGAGGTGGCGCACAGAAAAAGGGAATGCCCTCCGAATACATTCGGAGGGCATTCTTATCTAACTTGAGCGTAGTGCTTAGACTGCCCGTCTCGTCCTCAGGATAAGGACGAGCACTGCAATCACCAGCAAGGCGCCAATTACTATCACCACCCAGACCCATGCCGGGGTTCCTGCCCCTGGCACAGCTCCAACGGTGAAGACGCCAGCGCCGCTCCAATCGGTCGCGGCTTTCACCTTCCAGTAGTAGGTGCCGTTGTCGAGCTCGTCGCCTGACTGATAGGCCGTGGCAGACGTCGTCTCATCAATCACCTTAGAACTGAAGTTGGAGTCGGTTGCCACCTGGATCTGGTAATTGGTGGCCCCGGCTACAGAACTCCACGAGAATGTTGGTGTTGAGGAGACACCTTCTGCGCCAGCACTGGGGCTCAGCAGCTGGGGAGCTACCGTGCCCGGCGTGGCTACAGTGGTGAAGGACAGAGCATCACTCCACGATCCCCTGACCGGCTCAGTAGCCCGCATTCGCCAGTAGTAGGTAACGCCTGGCTCCAGGCCGCTGACCGTGGCCGAAAGGTCGGATGTAGTTGTAGTCATGGGCGAGGTGAATGCGCTGTCGCTGGACACCTGCAAAGTGTATTGGTCGGCACCGATAGAGGCCCATGATAGTGCAACGCTTACCGCGTTACCTGAGATTGTGCCCACATCGGTGGCGCCATTAGCAGGAGCACTCGTACCGGCTGCCGGACCCGCACCGGAAAGCGTATCCTCATAGGCCGCCAGCTTGAAGCGCCAGTCCCATACGTCATACGCAGCGGAGAACAGGATGTTGCTGTCGGTGCCGGGAACAACGGGCATGAGCCACAGCCCATCGTAGGGACCCAGTACCTGTGGAACCATGTCCCACTCGGTATCTGTAGCAGCACCGTCGAGGCAGCGTATCATCCCGCCTTCGGTGAAGCGCATAACGGAGTTAGGTGTGATTACTCCCACCGAGTCATCGAGGAATATGGAGAATGGGACGTAGATGGTGCCATCAGCGCCTATAGAAAGGTCGGTGAGGGCAAGGTACATGATGGCCTCATCCTCAGGGGTAGCTGTCTCGGCGATGAAGTCATCGGCTCCATATAGAAGCTCCCATGTGCTTGCCTGGGTATCACCCTTGTTGACCACAGCCCTGTAGACGCCGACCTCTTCGGTGTCCTGGAGCGTCACTTTGTCGCCTGCAGGGTTCCACCACCAGTCGGCCATTGCCCCGCTTGCAGCGCCGTAGACAATGCTGTTGGTTCCCCAGCCAGCGTCGAAGTTGGCCATGGAGAGCAGAACACCGTCCAGGGTGCCACCCCAGTTTGGCTCCCACATCATCTCTGAGCAGATCATGGTGAAGTCGTCATCTGCACCGTCGAAGGAAATCCAGACCTCAGTGCAGATACTCGGCTGACCGACAGCAGAGCCGACAACACCGGTGTAGGCGACACCGGCTATCACGGCCATGTCGCTACCCACACCGCCGGCCTCGCTGTAGATGGGTGAGACGTTGAGGTCGGTAATCACCCCCACGTTGGTGAAGGCGCCAGCGGTCCAGCTATTGCCGCGGTTGGTGGTCTTGTAGACCCAGCCGTCGCTGTCGCCGACGAGGAGGGTGCTGTTGTCAACCACGCACCAGCCGAGCTCGCTCAGAGTGGTAGCTGTGGAAGGTGCCATCTGGCTGACGGGATGCCAGGTATCGCCCCTATCTGCGGAGAACCATAGCCTGTCAATGAGCATACCTGGCACAGGCTGCAAACCAGACATCAGGAATATGATGTTGGAATACTGGAACGCAGGGTCTACTTTCGCTACCCAGGTTAGAGCGGGTAGTCCTGCGGCTGTGAATATCCCCGGGTTGGCGATAGCTGTCTTTCCAGTGGGTATGAGGCCGAATCTCGAGATGCCCTCCTGGAGCAGCCTCTCCCACACTATAGCGCCATTGGCGCCGGTGGGGGCCTGACGCCACAGGCTCAGGTCGTACCCTGCTGCATTGTTATTGAGGTACCACTCGCTAGCGGTGGTAACGAAAAGCGTGTCATCATTGGCGTAGTTCGGCGATGCCTCTAAATAGGCCATGGTGACCAAGAAGATTGTCCCTGCCAGGTCGGTGGTCACCGCGATGTCATCCATGAGGCCAACGCCGTTATAGACCGAACCTGTCGCTGCAGCAATCTGCTTGGAAACGCCGCTGGTGGTACCACCTATCTCGGTCATCGTAGCAGCGAGGACCGCCTCGCCGGTGTTGGCAAGCGAGATAGGCCATGACCCAGCCGGCGACTTGATGGCGGGCGTCCATACAGGCCACAGTGTGAGGCTTTTCCCCTCAACCACGTTGTTCATTGATTCTGAGCCCACATAGCACGTGCCTGCCCCGGAGGTACCGTCAAACAGTATGTCGGAGAACCGGGCGTAGGCGACAGCATTTCTCGCCATCACTAAGGATGGGCCGGTTAGCGGCGCCAGTGCTTTTACAGCGTAGACCTCTCCGGCTAAAGGCGCGGTATTAACGTAGGCGAAGACCCACGAGCTGTTGAGGTAATGGAAGTCATCGGCTGTATCCATCCTCGCCGCGAGTAGACCCGGAACCGAGGATGGGACATTCCCAATCCTTAAAACCGCATCGCTGAGGGTTGGGCCATTCCAGAGCCCATCACTGCTTACCCAGAAGCTCATGATTACAGTTCCAGCAATCCAGTTATTCAGGATGGCAACGATAACGCCGTCATCGGCGTAGTTCGGTGAGAACATCACATCCAGGGCCTCGTAGCCCGTGCCGTATACGGAATTACCTGCCTTCTTGTCTCTCCAGGAGAGCAGGTTGTCCTCGTTCCAGGTGAAGACGCCCTCACCACCTGCTAATAAAGTGCCCGTGCCCACCACTGCCACATATGTACCGGGAACATTAATGTTCTCGGCAACATCCAGCGAAGTGATGAGGTCGTACGGGATAGCAAGGTTGGGGTCAACCACCCCCGGGCACTCGGGAACGATCCTTGTGAAGCTGCCGCCGCCGTTCAAGGAGCGGTACAGGTTGTCGTCGGTCGCCAGGAACACCACCTGGTTGGCGGCATCGGTGTCATCGTAGCCCGGCTGGGGTACGATCTCCACCGGAACCCCGGCAGCCGTAGCAACCTGTGTAGGTTCGTTCGCCGGGATAGCCCACAGCTTGTCCCATGTATAGCCGCCATCATTGGACTTGAAGACACGGAAGTTCGACGACATGGGGGTCCAGCGTACGCCACTCGTATCCTGGACGATGGCGAAAACGGTGCCGTCATCGGCGGCGGTTATGTCCCAGATATCGGTATCGGGGAACATCTGATAGTCAGCGGTGCTGGGTAGCGCCATCCTGTCGAATTTATCAGCACCGGGATCAGCATTAACTGTCGCCACTGTTGCCACGGCAGCAACTAGGCTAAAAACCATAGCAACAGCCACAAACACCATAATTATGCTTGGTAATTTACCTTTCATCTATCCTCCTTAATCAATTGGATCCAGAGATCCACTCCCTTTCAAAAAGGAACGAATCTTATCTCGTTCAGGTTACCTCATCTATCACCCCCTTCCGGTAATATCGGGACTATTTCAGGTCGAGTTATGCCCAGATATCGGCTTAGAATATCTTCCACACTGTAGCGTCAGTTAGCTAGTTTGCCAACACTACACAACATACAATAGAAAAAGCTCACCCCGACACATCGGGGCTAGCTTCCCGTAAACCAAAGTTCCCAATTCCAGCGGTTATAAACGATAACCAACATCAGATATTTGCTCTGCAACCGTTGCCTTTGACTTTTGCTTTTTAATATTCGTTTTCTAGCTATCCTTCAGCCCACTACAAAACCATCCGTATCCGTCGAGAATACGTTGTGTTATCTTATAACATAAATATTCAATTTGTCAATACCTTTACCGCTTTATATAGCTAATTGGCCATCTGTCTGGTAGCGCTAAGACTAATAGTCGCGCTACATATCCTTGGATAGGGTGGCGAGGAACTCGGCATTGGAGGAGGTCTTGGCTAACCTTTCCAGAACCCGCTCGGTTGCATCGGTAGGGCTTTGGGAGTTATTACTTAACAGGTTCGCCATTCGGCGGAGCAGCCACATCTTTTGCACGGTTTGCTCATTCACTATCAGTTCCTCACGGCGTGTGCCACTTCTCAGGATGTCCATGGCGGGGAATATGCGGCGCTCCGCAAGCTTGCGGTCGAGGTGAAGCTCCATGTTCCCTGTCCCCTTGAACTCCTCATAGATGACATCGTCCATTCGGCTGCCGGTATCGATGATACAGGTAGCAATGATGGTCAGTGAGCCTCCCTCCTCTGTGTTGCGGGCAGCGCCAAAGAAGCGCTTTGGAGGGTAGAGGGCTACCGAATCGATGCCTCCGGAGAGCGTACGCCCGCTGGAGGGCAGGGCGAGATTGTAGGCACGGGTGAGCCGGGTGATGCCATCGAGGAGGATCATCACATCCTTCCCGGTCTCCACCAGGCGCTTGGCCCGCTCCAGGGCGAGCTCAGCTACCTTGGTATGGCTCTCCACCGGCTCATCGAAGGTGGAGCTTATCACCTCCCCTTTCACTGAGCGCTTCATATCGGTGACCTCCTCGGGGCGCTCCCCGATGAGGCAGACCATGATAATGATGTCATTATAGTTGGCTGAGGTGCCATTAGCTATGTGCTTGAGCAGCATGGTCTTCCCCGCCTTGGGTGGGGAGACGATGAGCCCCCGTTGCCCGCGACCGATGGGAGCGATCAGGTTCAACAGGCGGGTGGCAAGATTGCCGGAGGTGGTTTCCAGGTCGATGAACCGCTCGGGGAAGGTGGGGGTCAGGGAATTGAAATGTGGGCGATCCTTCACCTGCTCCGGGTCAATGCCGTTGACCGCCTCGATGTGTAAAAGGCTATAGTATTTCTCCCCGTTCTTCGGCGGTCTTACTTGACCGGTGATGGTGTCGCCGGTGCGCAGTCCGAAGCGCCGAATCTGGGATTGTGATACGTAAATGTCGGTGGCCACAGCCCTGCTGCTGTTCTGGCGCAGGAAACCGTAACCGTCATCCATGATATCCAGCACACCGCCACTAAATAGATTTCCCTGCATCTCTGCGCTTGCCTGGAGAAGCCTCAAGACCAGATCCCGCTTCTTCAGGGATGTACAGCCGGAGATGCCAAGTTCCTTCGCCATTTCCTGCAATTGTTCGCGCGTCTTTGATTCCAGTTCCGTAATATTGATGCTCATTTTCTCATTACCTCTCTCTCCTTCACTTCTTCCTCCGGGATCGCTCGGTCGCTAATGCCCCTTCTATAGAAAGCCCCGGTGTTATTACCATGAAAATAAAGTACAAAGCAATTCTCACTGTCATTCTGAGCCCCGACTTGGTCCGAAGTGTCCCCTAATATAGGCCGAGGTGTCGGGGGGCGCGGCGATCTCGCCATTCGATACTATCCTGGAGATTCCTCTGTCTTTAATGCTCCTCTCAACGTAATATGAGGTTTCATGGCCCCGGCGATTTGTTTCATTGTATTAATCTTGAGATTCCGAAACAAGTTCGGAATGACACGTGATTACACCCAAGCCTCTTGTGAGAACTATCTTCACGAACGAACCCCCATCAACATCCGATGATAGCATATTTTGAGCCTGAGTGGTGCCGTTGGCAATCAGCATTTTGGATTGCCAGCGGAGCTAAGCCATCTCATTTTTGGGTTACCTTCTTCCAGTCTTCCGCGAAGCGGGAAATGCCGATATCGGTGAGTGGATGGCGAATCATCTGCATCAGTACACTATAGGGGATGGTGGCAATGTGGGCTCCTGCCTTGGCCGCGGCGATGGTATGCAGGGGATGGCGCAGGCTGGCGGCAATCACCTTGGTGTGAAGATCATATTTATGGAATATCTCCACCGCATCGGAAACCACCGCCATTCCCTGATGACCGATATCATCGAGCCGCCCCACAAAGGGGCTTACATAGGTAGCCCCCACAATGGCACCCAGAAGTGCCTGATTTGCGGAGAAACAAAGGGTAAGGTTTGTCTTGATGTTCTCCTGAGATAGCACGCTTATTGCCTCCAGCCCCGCCTCCGATACCGGTATCTTGACCACGATGTTCTCATGCCATGAGGAAAGCTCCCGTGCCTCCCGTTTCATCCCTTCGGCATCGAGGCTAAGCGCCTCTACGGATATGGGGCCGGGAACAATGGAACATATCTCCAGCACCGCTGCTTTAAGGTTACCGGCCTTTTCCCGCGAAACCAGGGTAGGATTCGTGGTCACGCCACTGATGACCCCCAGCCTGGCAGCATGGCGGATGTGCTCTATATTTGCCGTATCAAGATAAATATCCATCTTTTCGATTCCCTTTACTTCGTCTCCCTACCGCTTGGGGAACGCAAGTTTGCGGTGACAGCAATCACATTAAACATACTAACGTTTGCTCTTTAACCTGCCTACAGCGGCTTTTCAACCTCGGTTTGTCGCTGATAATGGATTGTTGGCGGTAAGCATTCCTTAATTTGGTAAAAATAAACCCTATCCCTTGAGTGGGAGGGGGAAATTATACCAGGGGCAGGGTGGGCTGAGCTCCCTCGCGGAGCACCCCTTTCGCTACCCCGACGAAATCGCGGAACAGGGGATGAGCACGGTTGGGACGCGAGAGGAACTCGGGGTGAAACTGGCATCCCAGCATAAATGGGTGGTCCCGAAGCTCGCCTATCTCAACCAGGCTCCCCTCTGGGGAGAGACCGCTGAAAACCATACCCGCGCTGACTAATGTATCCCGATAATCATTATTGAACTCAAATCGGTGGCGATGGCGTTCATAGATTACCTTCTCCCCGTATGCTGAAGCGGCTTTGGTCCCGGTTACCAGGTGACATGGATAGCTGCCCAACCGCATTGTGCCCCCTTTTCCTGATGCCTGGCGCTGTTCCGGAAGCAGGTCGATCACGGGATAGGGAGTCTCCGCATCAAACTCGGCAGAATTGGGCTCAGTGGAACCAAGCACATACCGGGCATACTCAATAATCATAATATGCATCCCCAGACAAAGTCCCAGGTAGGGGATTTTGTTCTCCCTGGCATATCGAGCTGCGGTTACCATGCCTTCGATGCCTCGAACGCCGAAGCCGCCGGGGACCACAATCCCTTGAACGGAGCGCAGCAAGCTGTCACCATCCCTCTCTAGGTCCTCCGAGTGAATCCAATGAATCTGTATAGCTCTATCATGGTAGACTGCAGCGTGGTCTAAAGCCTCCTTGACCGAGAGGTAGGAGTCTCGTAGCTCCACGTATTTCCCCACAATGGCGATAGAGACAGGTTCCTTGGGCTCCTTCATCTGGTTCACAAGGTGCCGCCACTCGTTGAGATCCGCGCTTGTGTTGGGTAGGCCAAGCATATCTAGAATGAGTTCCCCCAACCCCGCCTCCTCAAGGACGAGAGGGGTCTCATATATTACGGGCAGTGTGAGCAGGGGCACCACGGCACGCCGGTCGACATCGCAGAAGAGGGCGATCTTGTCCCTGATCTCGTCAGTGATGGGCTGGTCACTGCGGCATACAATAACATCCGGCTGGATACCGATGCGCCTAAGCTCATTGACGCTATGCTGGGTGGGCTTGGTCTTCAGCTCTCCGGTAGAGGAGAGGTATGGGAGAAGGGTAACATGAACATAGAGGATATTCTCCCTGCCCACCTCGCTCCTCATCTGGCGGATGGACTCGAGGAAGGGAAGTCCCTCGATGTCACCCACTGTGCCTCCTACCTCGACAATCACAACGCTCGCCCGGCTCTCTCTCGCCACCTCGCTGAAACGACGCTTTATCTCATTGGTAACATGAGGCACCACCTGAATAGTGCCGCCGAGAAAATCCCCACGCCGTTCCTGGGCAATGATCGAGCTGTAAATCTGACCCGTGGTCACGCTGGAGGAAGCAGTAAGGTTGGTATCGATGAAGCGTTCGTAGTGACCCAGGTCGAGGTCGGTTTCCTCACCGTCCTGAGTAACGAAGACCTCGCCATGCTGGTATGGAGACATTGTCCCCGGATCAACATTAATGTAGGGGTCCAGCTTCTGAACGGAGACCGAGATGTTGCGGCTTTTCAAGATCCTTCCTATAGAGGCAGCGGCGATGCCCTTTCCCACGGAGCTAACTACGCCGCCAGTTACAAAGATATACTTGGTCATCCCTTGGGTTCCTTATGGGGAAAGGACATTAGATTATTACTAGAAAGCTTTCTGCTCGTGGTATCCAAGTTGCAAAGAGGCAATAACCTTCAGGGATCTGATCCCCTCGAATTCAATATTATAAGGCTTCAAGTTGATAATGTCAAGGCATTTTTAGCTCTTATTCATGAGATTGGTGGTGGGGCAGAACTGTGTTATAATGTGCTGGCTCTGGCGTGGATTAGAGGTGTGGTTTAATGAGGATAGCCATTATCGGGCTGGGGTTGATCGGTGGGTCGATAGGCCTGGCCTTAAGAAAGGCTGATGCGGGCTTTGAGGTGGTAGGTTTCGCCCGCCGACCTGAGGTTGCATCTCGGGCGTTTGAGCTAGGGGCGGTGGACCGCACTGAGGTGAGTTTGCTTTCTGCAGTGAAGGGTGCTGACCTGGTCATTATCTCCACCCCTGCTATGGCAATGAATGGGATACTGGCCGAGATGGGGGTAGGCCTCCGCCAGGGCTCCATCGTTACCGATACGGCGAGCACCAAGGCAAGGGTTCTGGATTGGGCTAAGCAGGCTTTGCCCCCATCGGTGAGCTTTATCGGCGGACATCCCATGGCAGGCAAGGAGGCCTCCGGGGTAGAGGCTGCCGATGGCGATCTGTTTCGGGGCTGTAACTACTTACTGATAGCGGGTAGTGGTGCTAGTGAAGAGGCATGCGATAGGGTTGCGGCGATGGTGCGGCAAATCGGGGCAAATCCCCTCTTTGTGGATGCTTCAGAGCACGATAGTCTGGTCGCCGGCATAAGTCATCTTCCTCTGCTTATCTCGGTAGCCTTGGTCGCGGTGACAACCAAGAGTCCCTTGTGGCCCAAGATGGCAACGCTTGCCGCCTCGGGGTTTCGAGACCTTAGCCGCTTGGCATCGGGGGATCCCCTGATGAGTCGGGACATCTGCCTCACCAATAGGGAGCCCATCATTAAATGGATCGATGATTATATTGAGGAACTGAGGGCACTACGCTACCTGATAAGCGAGGGTGGTGAAATCGATAGGCTGGAAGAGGCCTTTATACAGGTACGCAAGGAACGAGAGAGATGGCTGCGAATGTAAGGATGGGGTTATTATGAAGCAGCGGGTAAGGGGTTGCTCGATTCTGCGGGGTCAGATCGAGCCACCGGGAGATAAGTCGATATCGCATCGTGCCCTTATACTGAATAGCATAGCCAGGGGGAGGGCGAGGATAGAGAATATAGCCCCGGGCGATGATGTCTGCGCCACGATATCATGTTTAAGGGCTTTGGGGGTGGAGATTAACCAGGAGGGGGACGCTTTAGTTGTCTCCGGCGTGGGTAGAGCGGGCTTTAGTGAGCCTGTAGATGTGCTCCATGCCGGTAACAGCGCCACCACAGTACGTCTTCTAGCGGGGCTGCTTGCCGCTCAGCCCTTTCTCTCCATAGTTACCGGGGATGAGTCGCTGAGGTCTCGCCCTATGGACCGCTTGATCCAGCCAATGCGCTTGATGGGAGCGGAGATCTGGGGGCGGGGCAGTAATTCCCTTGCACCGCTAGCGATCAAAGGGAATAAGCTTAAGGGAATAGACTATCGCCTACCTGTAGCGAGCGCACAGATAAAGTCAGCGATCCTTATTGCCGCCCTCTTCGCCGAGGGGGATACCACCATTACTGAGCCGGCGCCCTCGCGCGATCACACCGAGCGCATGCTCAAGGCTATGGGGGCAGGGCTCCGGCGTGAGGGCACAAGGATCAAGCTTACTCCCACTGCCTCACCGGTAAACATCGATGTTCGCGTCCCCGGTGATATTAGCGCTGCTGCCTGCTGGCTCGTAGCCGGGGCGATCCATCCCAATGCCCGGATCAGGGTGGTAAATACAGGGATCAACCCCTCCAGGAGCGGGATCATAGACGTACTTAAACAGATGGGTGCAAAGCTTGGTGTGGAGCGTGTACGAAGGGTGGGCGGCGAGCCTGTCGCCGATCTTGAGATCGAATCCAGCAACCTGGTAGCGACGCAGATTGGGGGAAGCCTCATCCCCAGGCTTATCGATGAGCTGCCGCTTATTGCCCTTGCTGGCTCTTTCGCACGGGGGACGACCACCATCATAGATGCTCAGGAGCTCAGGGTCAAGGAGTCCGATAGAATAGGGGCCACGGTGAGGGAGTTATCGAAACTGGGGGTTGATATATATGAGCTTCCCGATGGCATGGTTATTCGAGGGGGTGGGCAGGCCGCTGAGGGAGAGCGAGAGAAGAAGCTCACCGGTGCAGAGTGCGCGAGCAACCATGATCATCGTCTGGCAATGACCCTGGGTATTGCGGCACTGGTGGCTCAGGGAGAGACAGTGATCCATGATGCCGAGGTAGTAGCTATATCATATCCCAACTTCTGGCAGGAAATGGAGAGACTCGTTGTAATAGAAAGGGGGGAAAGCTAAAAAGCGGAACATGAAAACAGAGCTAATTCATGTCGGTTTCGGCAATGTGCTGGCAATAAACAGGGTAATCGCTATGGCACCCCCGAATTCAGCTCCCACCAAGCGCATGGCTCAAGAGGGCAAGAGCAAGGGGATGGTTATTGACCTGACCAATGGCAGAAGGACAAAAGCGGTGCTCATTATGGACAGCGGCCATATCGTGATGGCAGCCATCACTCCGGAGACCATTGCAGGCAGGCTGACAGCGATTCGGGAGGGTTAGGCCTGAAGGATAAGCGCCCCCTTTCCAGCAAGAAGCCACTGTTTATTGTGCTCTCCGGCCCTTCCGGTGTGGGCAAGGATGCGGTGCTCGCCTGGGTGAAGGGATCGGGGCATCCCCTCTATTTCACGGTGACTGCCACCACCCGTCCGCAAAGGAAGGGAGAGAGCGATGGGGTGGACTATCAGTTCGTCTCAAGGGAGAGGTTTGAGGAGATGGTCAGTGGAGGGGAACTTGTGGAATGGGCCGAGGTCTATGGCCATTTTTATGGGGTGCCCAGGCGCCAGGTGAAAGAGGCGCTGGAGCGGGGATGCGATGTCTTGGTGAAGGTCGATGTCCAGGGGGCGGCAACCATTAAGCGCGCCGTGCCCCAGGCACTCCTAATATTCCTGGCTCCTCCCTCTATGGCGGCATTGGAGAAACGGGTCAGGCAGCGCAATACTGAATCCGCCATCGAGCTGGAGCGGCGCCTCGCTACTGCTCATGAAGAGATGAGCCAACAAGGGATGTTCGATTATGTGGTGGTAAATGATCGGGTGGACCGGGCGGCAGCTCAGATAGATACCATTATCGCCGCGGAGAGGCGCCGGGAAAACCCTAGGGGGGTTGACCTTTAAATCGTCTTTGAACTCAGCTAAGCGGCACCCGGAACCCAATATGCCCCTCGACAGCAGAACTACTGGTTGTGAAAATGTTGCATGTTTACATCTGCGTTGTCTGTCATTCCTGCGGAAGCAGGAATTCAGAGAATGGTCGGTCTAGATTCCCGCCTGAGCGGGAATGACATGGGCATAGGGTTCATCAAGACACTTCAGGGCGCTATTTTCGTAGCAATAATATAAAACTATAGAGAGTTGTAGGTTTCCTGGAGAAGCAGCGCGTCTCCCTCACGTTCCGGGCTTTCACAGATAATAAGCCCCTTTACCTCTAGCTCCTTTAACGCTCTTAGGAGTTCCACATAGCGGAGGTCCGAGTCTTTCAGGTTAAGATGCTTGATCTCTCCCTTTTGGTCATACTGGATCCCCGAGAGGTGAATGTGCATCTGCTCCAGTGCCTGCCTCCCCAGCCTCTCCTCCACCTGTTTCAGTATGGCCATGAATTCACCATATGAATTGAAATTTCCTGTTCTGGCATGCAGGTGGGAGAAGTCGATGCAAGGGGCGACGCCCTCGATCTCAGCGCTCAGGTTTAAAATCTCATCCAGGGTTCCGAACTGGCTACCTTTCCCCCTGGTCTCGGGCCGCAGTAAGACCCGATTGCCCGATGCCCTGAGCTTTCTAACCGTCTCCTCCAGTTTCCCTTTTGCTCTGTCGTATACCGCTGCGGGTGAATCGTTTAGATAGGAGGCAGCGTGAAACACAATACACACGGCCCCAAAGAGCGAGGCGATACGCGCGGCCTGAATCAACCGCTCCTGGCTGGCGAGGACCTTCTCTTTCTCATGGGCATTGAGATTTATGAAATAGGGGGCGTGTGCGGTAAGCCTCACAGCACACTTTTTCGCAACCTCACCCACTTGCCGTGCCATCCCCTCATTCATCTTCACCCCGCGCACAAATTGCACCTCTAGGCAATTAAGCCCCAGTTCCGCTACCCGCTCGATGCCGGATTCGGTCGACTGTAATATGGAGCTGCGGGGGACGCCTGCGGTACCGAAAAGGAGTTTTTCGCTCTTAACCGTAGCTACCATAGGTGCATTCTAGCTGCCATGGTGAGGGGTGTCAAGAAATCTTGCTTGACATATGACAAGGAGGGCGATATTCTGCGGTGGAAGCGATGTCGGTTTTTCAACACCCTGACCCGCCAGGAAGTAGTGAACTGGATGCATTAATCCCTTATCAGGGAAAGGTCACTACCTTCACCTCGCTCAAGAATCGCCACTACCGCTGGTTCTGGCTGGGTATGCTCGCCTCCTTTGTAGCGGTCCATTTTCAGCTGGTTGCACGGAACTGGCTGGTCTATGAGATGACCGGTTCGGCGCTGTACTTGGGTATCGTGATCGCTGCCTGGGGGCTTCCCATCCTCCTGCTCTCGCTTTATGGGGGCGCGGTAGCCGATCGGGTTAAAAAGCGTGACCTTCTTATCTGGACCCAGGTGGCCAATGGCATTATCACCCTCATCATCGCTGTTCTGATAGGTACCGGGGAGATTGCCCTGTGGCATCTAATCGCTGCTGCAGCACTCACCGGTATTATCTTTGCCTTCCATGTACCTGCGCGCCTGGCGATAATCCCTGAACTGGTGCAGGAAAGGGAGCTCATGAATGCCATCGCACTTAACTCCACCGGGATGAATCTGTCAAGATTTATAGGCTTCGCCATTGGGGGAGCACTGCTAGGTGCCATCGGGGTGGCCGGCGTCTACTACTTAGTGGTGTTCTGCTTCTTTGTATCGGCGGCCTTGCTATTTATGCTGCCGGTGGTGGAGAAGGTTCGAGAGCGAGCGGTCACCTCGATACGGGTTGACCTGGTGGAGGGACTGCGCTACCTACACCACAGCCCCATCATCCGCTCGCTGCTGGCTATGGCCTTCGTCTCCATCGCCTTTGGCCTGCCCTACATGAACCTTATGCCCGTATTTGCCGTTGACATCTTCAATGTTGGCGAGGTTGGCCTGGGATTGCTTCTGGGCATGGCGGGACTGGGGTCGCTTATCGGCTCCCTCGTCATCGCCTCCCTGGGAGATTTCCGGAGGAAGGGGCTGCTTCTTGTCGGTCTCGCTTTCGGGTTCGGGGCCAGCGTGGCGTTCTTTGGTTTTTCAGGTTCCTACCCCCTCTCACTCGTGCTGCTTGTCGCGGTGGGTCTGCTCGGCACCGGCTATCTGGCGATTAATAATACACTGATTCAGAGCAGTGTGCCCCATGAGATGCTGGGAAGGGTGATGAGCATCTATGTTATGACCTTTGCCATGATGCCACTCGGGACATTGCCGCTGGGCGCTGTTAGCGAGGCTGTCGGAGCGCCACTGGCGATAGGGGCTGGTGGCATCATTGTGGTCCTCTTCACCCTGGTGATGGCTGTCTTTCAGCCCAGACTCAGGCGACTGGAGTAGGCGGAGGGGGGGTTACTCTTCCTCTTCCTCTTCCTCATCGGTTATCACCTCTTCGCCCAGGTAAGGGAGCATGACCTCCGCCTTCTCGCGCCTTCTCCTCCTGGAAAGGGGAAGGGCATCGATAGCATGCCTAAGTCCTGAGAGCCCTTCCTTGGCATCACCCGCCACCTTTACTACCACCCCCGCCAGCCCGGTCTCCCAGAGCTCTTTGAGGTCTTCCCCCGGTATACCGATGGGGGTTGTCGCTAACAGGGGCTTACGCACTAGGTTCGCCAGATGCTGGCAGACCATCAGTCGCTGCACCGTGAGCGAAGGCTCGTCACCGATAAGCACAGCATCGATAGGTAGTTGCGCGGTAGCTCGTATCAAGCCGTCGGGCAGCGAGGGCCCGAGCTTTAAAATCCGGCCCATCTCTCCCTCTCGAAGCAGAATGAGCGGAGCTTTTTCAGCGTCGAAGACCAGGAAATCGCATCCCGCCGCTTTGAGCCGGGCGAGCTGCTCCTCGGTAGTTTCGCCGATTGAAACTCCCCAGGGAAGCTCCCCGAAAGATGTGGCGATTTTTTCTGGTTTTTGGAAAAAATTGGCGCTCTCCTCCTCGCTGAGCAGCACGGCATCGGCACTCTCCCTGGCCGCAGCGATGGCAGTGGCATCTACCTCGGGAAGGGTGGCGATAAGCAACATGCGGGGGCTTTTCGGTGTCGCTACCGCTGTCCTGAAGCCTATAGAGGGGGTCGAACCTCGAGATACCTGATTCAACTTATCGAGAAGCTTGCTCACAATTCCTCCCTTTTCGAACTTTATGGTTGCAAAGGGAATCAGGGTGACTTTAAGAAACCCGATTCTCTCTAACGGGGGCTGGTATAGGCGAAAACAGCCAGCGGTCGGAATCGAACCGACGACCGGCGGTTTACGAATACGCGACTTGCAATTTCTCCTCAATCTGAAGCTAAAACTACTGTATTTCAGATCCCTATGACCTGCAGTTTTTACATCAACGAGGAGACAAGTCAAAAGCAATTATACAGAAATTCGAGAAAAATTCAATACAGTACGTCGGATCGCAAGAGAAAGCGTACACCTTTTTTTACTTGCACCAACCGACGCATACCCTAGCGAGCAGAAGCAAGAGAGTGGAGTGCCCTGTCTATAGCTTTAACTGTAATCTGAATATCTTCGCTGGAATGAGCAACGGAGACAAAAGCAGCTTCAAATTGAGAGGGGGGCCAGTAGATGCCTTCTTCTAATAGCTGTTGGAAGAACAGGCCAAAGAGCCGCGCATCTGCCCGCTTCGCTGATTCGAAATCAAATATTGGTTCATCGGTGAAGAAAGCAGTCAGGATCGAGCCTACGCGTGATGTATGCACAGGTACCTTCGCGCTGGTCGAAGCCGCGGCTATGCCCTCTTCTAAAGCAGATGACATGGCTTCCAGTTGCCTGTAAACCCCTGGTCGGCTTAAAACCTTGAGCGTCTCTATTCCCGCTGTCATAGCCAAGGGATTACCGGACAGCGTACCTGCCTGATAAACTGGCCCCATTGGTGCTACCATCTCCATAATCTCTCGCTTGCCACCATAAGCTCCTATTGGTAACCCGCCACCAATAACCTTTCCCAGACAGGTTAAATCTGGTGTTATTCCATAGAGGGCCTGCGCCCCTTCATAAGCCAGGCGAAAACCAGTGACCACCTCATCGAATATGAGTAGAGCCCCGCACTTTTCGGTTAATACACGAAGGCCTTCCAAGAATCCAGGCCGGGGTGGGACTACTCCCATGTTAGCGGCAACTGGCTCGACTATTACAGCCGCAATCTCTTTTGGATAGTGCTCGAATAAGTGCCTAACGGCATTTGTATCATTGTACGGAACTACGAGCGTATCACGAGTATAGCTCGATGGCACTCCGGGGCTATCTGGTATCCCTAATGTAGCTACTCCAGAGCCGGACTTGGCGAGAAGTCCGTCTGAATGTCCATGGTAGCACCCGGCGAACTTCACTATTCTGTCTCTGCCGGTGAAGGCTCTGGCCAGACGTATGGCACTCATGGTAGCTTCTGTGCCTGAGTTAACAAAGCGAATCATTTCAATAGCAGGCATAGCCGTGCAGACCATTTCTGCCAGCGTGGTCTCAAGCTCAGTGGGAGCGCCAAAGCTTGTACCTTGCTCTACCGCCTTCTTGAGCGCCTTCACCACTTGGGGGTGGGAATGTCCCAGGATTAATGGGCCCCAGGAACAAACGTAGTCTATAAATTCGTTGCCGTCCTCATCGCAGATTCGGGAACCCTGGCCACGTTTAATGAAGAGGGGGCATATATTAATTGCCTTAAAGGCTCGTACCGGGCTATTGACACCCCCGGGCAAATAGCGTTTGGCTTCATCAAAGAGCTCTCTTGAACGCTTTGAATCCTTCATATTCACCCCTCCCGGGCTCATACCCAGGGAGCAGCCTCCTTGGCGTGGTAGGTGATGATGAAGTCCGCACCTGCCCTCTTGATAGCGGTTAGAATCTCGAGTATCGTCTGTCTCTCATCTATCCAGCCGCGCTGCGCCGCTGCTTTAACCATGGCGAACTCGCCACTGACATTGTAGGCAGCCAATGGGCAATTGAAGGCATTGCGCACCCTATGCAGAACATCCAGGTAAGCCAAGGCAGGCTTTACCATAATCATGTCTGCGCCCTCGGCTATATCCTGTTCTACCTCCCTCAAAGCCTCTCGCCAGTTAGGGGGATCCATCTGATAAGAGCGGCGGTCGCCGAACTGCGGCGTGGATTCGGCGGCCTCGCGGAAGGGCCCGTAGAAAGCGGAGGCATATTTTGCGGCGTAGGAAAGAATGGGAATATGATTGAATCCCCCCTCATCCAGTGCTTCCCGGATCGCCTTAACCCTGCCATCCATCATATCGGATGGCGCCACTATGTCAGCACCGGCCTCAGCATGGGATAGGGCCGTTCTTGCCAGGAGTTTCAGGGTCTGGTCGTTATCGACATAGCCATCTACAACAATTCCACAGTGACCGTGGCTTGTATATTCACAGAGACAAACGTCGGTCATTATCAGTAGCTCCGGCACCGACTGCTTGACGGTGCGTACTGCTTGCTGAACAACCCCTCTGGGATGATAAGCCGCAGAGCCGAACGCGTCCTTATTGCTGGGTATACCAAACAGGATCACTGCTGGAATTCCGAGCTTAGCCACTCCCTCAATCTCCCCGGGCAGCATATCTATAGAATAGCGAAAGATGCCTGGCATGGTGGCTATTTCCTGTTTTTGGCCGTTGCCCTCTACGACAAAGAGGGGGTAAACCAGATCCCCTACACTGATGCGGGTTTCCCGAACTAAGGCCCGTAGCGGTTCCGTCTGCCGTAGACGACGAGAACGTAATAGAGGAAAGCCTGTCATGTGCTCCTCCCTTCACCTGTACGGTAGTACTGTTCTATAGCCTCCACTAATCCGGGGATCGTGTTTTCCCCGGCAACTATGTCCACTCTCAATCCCATTTCTTCAGCCGTAGCCGCTGTCTTTGGCCCGATGCAAGCAACCTTAGCCGTTCCTATTGAAGGGATCTCGGTACCCAGCAAAGCTAGTAAATTGGTCACAGTTGAGGAGCTGGTAAAGGTAACCGTGTCAATTTTTCCAGATAAGAGCATCTGTTTTCCTTGGGAACAATCTGTATTTGCCTGGATGGTCCTGTAAATAGCTATCTCGTGCACCTCTGCTCCGAGCTGGGTGATCCCTTCAGCCAGCTCCCTATTCGCTATGTCAGCACGAGGGAGTAGAACACGAGAACCAGCGACCACTCTATCTTTGATACCAGACAATAAGCACTCACTGGTATAGGTAGTGGGAACGTAGTCAGGGAGTATCCCATATGTAGTTATCGCCTTTGCGGTTGCTGGGCCGATAGCGCCGATCCTGATGCCCTTGAGACATCGGGCATCGAGAGCCAGATCAGATAACCGCAGGAAGAATGCCTCTACACCATTGACACTGGTGAAGACTATCCATTGATAATTGTCCAGATTAAGGATTTCTCGATCCAGTTCGTCTGTGTGTAGTGCAGCCTGAATCTCGATTACGGGCATTTTAACTGGCTGGGCGCCCTTCTCCCTGAGAAGTCTGCTCATTAGGCTGGTCTGATGCTCTGCCCTGGTGACCAGGATGCGCTTGCCAAATAGGGGAGTGTTGTCGAACCAGCGGAGCTTTTCCCGTAGCCTGACCACCTCTCCGACCACTATCACTGCGGGAGGGCTGAAACCTTTCTGCGTCGCTTTGGCTACTATGTCGGACAACGTGCCGACAACGGTTTCCTGCCTGGGCCCACAGCCCTCTCTGATAAGAGCAATTGGGGTAGTGGGAGCTCTGCCATGATCTACCAGTTTCCGAACTATATGAGACAGGTTTGCCACGCCCATAAGAAAGACCAGGGTGTCCGCCGCCGTAGCCAGCTTCTCCCAGGCAATGCTCGATCTGTCTTTGCTGGGATCCTCGTGTCCGGTAACAACGGCGAAAGACGATGCCAGCCCGCGGTGTGTAAGCGGGATGCCGGCATAGGCGGGGACAGCCGACGCCGATGATACCCCGCATATCACCTGAAAGGAGACCTGGTTCCGTGCCAGGGCTTCCGCCTCCTCTCCTCCCCGCCCTAGGATGAACGGGTCCCCTCCCTTCAGTCGCGCTACCGTCTTGCCCTCCTTTGCCTTCTCCACCAGCAGGCGATCTATATCGCCTTGCTCCCAGGCGTGGCACGCAGGGGTCTTACCCACGTATATCTTTTCCGCGTCAGGGCGGGCTGACTCGAGAAGGCTGCAATCGACCAAGTGATCATATACGATCACATCAGCATGCTTGAGACAATCGAGACCCTTAGTTGTAATCAGTCCTGGATCACCGGGTCCGGCTCCCAAGAGGTAAACCTTGCCACGCTTCACCGGACTTTCGCCTCTCTGATGAGTTGTGATGCACCCATTGCAAGTATCTTTTGAGCCAGCCGGATTCCTACCTGCTCGGGGCTAGAGATGTTTCCTTCCTCAGAGCTGCTTATAATTGACTGGCCAGTGGTGCCAGCCACCATTCCGTCAAGCCTGAGGGTATCGCTATTAAGTGTGCCCAGCGCTGCTATCGGGGCACGACAGCCGCCGCCCAGGGATCGGAGAAAGGCACGCTCGGCAACGACGCTGCACTGGGTGGGGTGGTGATTGAGTACGGAAACGAGCTCGGCTATGTGCTGGTCACACGAGCGTATCTCTATCCCCAGCGCTCCTTGTCCTACCGACGGAAGAAAGTGCTCTGGAGATAGGTATTCCGTTATCCTTTCCTCATAGCCAAGACGGATCATGGCCGCAGCAGCCAGTATAACGCTGTCAAGTTCACCAGAGGACACCTTCCGCAGTCGGGTATCAATATTTCCCCTGATGCTACATATTTCCAAGTCAGGGCGATAGCTGAGCACCTGAATGGCACGCCGCAAGCTCCCCGTGCCTACTCGTGAACCTGGTGCCAGCTCGGAGAGCCTGGTGGTTTTCGATACCAGAACATCCCTGGGATCGAGCCTCTCTACAACTGCTGCCAAGGATAGCCTGTTGGGGATTTCAGTGGGTATATCCTTAAGGCTATGAATTGCTAGGTCGATTCGGCCATCCAGTAGGGCCTCCTCCAGTTCCTTTACAAATACCCCCACACCTGCCATCCGATCCATAGGGACCTTATGCTCGCGGTCACCTCTGGTTACTATTATGTCGAGGGTGAACTCAAGCTCAGGATTCAGCTCTTGCAGTTTGGCTAACACGCTTTCAGCTTGAATTTGAGCAAGCTTGCTGCCCCGGGAACCAATGACGATGCCCTTCCTCACTCTCGCTTCTCCCCCTCCAGACCGAAAAGATCACGGACCAATTCAGTATAGCTTTCTTCTTTGTGGGCATTTTCCTTGAGGCACTGTATTGGTTCATGGAGTATTTTCCTTACGATTGCCTTAGTCATGGATTCCAGGCTAGCTCGCTCCTCGTCGGACAGCCCCTGAAGCTTCTTGAAGGTTATGTTCAATTGGCGAAGGCGTATCTCCTCAGCCTTATTTACCAGGGCGCTCACCGTAGGCCTCACCTCCAGAGCCTGCCACCACCGGAAGAACTTATCTGCCTGTGTCTCTACGATCGCTGAAGCACCACGGATTTCCTTCTCTCTCAGCTCACGGTTTGAATCTGAAACCTCGCTAAGGTGGTCAATGTTGTACAGGAATACATTATTTATTTGCTCAACCGCCGGATCCACATCCCGGGGAACTGCAATATCAATGATCACAAGAGGAAGCTTTGGGCGAGTTTCCATGGCCTCTTTCACAAGGTTAAGATCCAATACTAGATGTGGTGCTCCGGTACAGCTAATGACTACGTCTGAGGTGCTCAACTCAGCTTTTATATCGCTAATGGCAGCTGATCTCCCCCCCAGCATCGCTGCTAGAGTTGAAGCTCTCTCTTCTGATCGGGCGGTAACAGCTATATAGCGAGCACCCCTTTCTCTGGCTGCTTTGGCCACTAACATGCCAGCTTCGCTAGCGCCGATAACCAGAATTCTACGGTTGCTGAGGTTACCGATAACTCCTATTGCCAGGTCTACCGCCACGGAACTGACCGAAAGCGCATTTCTGCTAATCAAGGTCTCGTCCCTAACCAGCCTGCCTGTGCGGATAGCGTTCCGGAAGAGATTGCGTAAGGGAAAATTTACCGTTCGCACCTTTTCAGCAGCCTCCAATGCTCGCCCCACCTGTCCAAGGATCTCAAACTCGCCGATTATCATTGAGTCGAGCCCGGAAGCCACGCGAAAAAGATGCTCTATGGCCTCTTTATCCCTATACGCATAAACATAGTGTCGCAGGTCAGCGCCGGAGATGTTTGAATAAGTTTTTAGGAAGTCGATGCTGGCTTGCTTTGCATAACTGCTATCGCCGTTCACAGTGTAAATCTCAGTCCGGTTGCATGTGGAGAGAATAACGCCTTTGCCCACATAGCTACCTAGCGAAACCAGGGCATCGCCGAGCTGGCTGGTGCTGATAGCCAGCCTCTCGCGGGTCGCAACCGTCGTTGTGCTGTGATTTACGCCGACCAAGCAAAGATAGGAAGCAACTGGCTTCACCTCATGACTCCCTTCGTCCCAGCTTCTCTAGATTGGTTAGGAGGATCGCTTTCACTTCCTCAATTCGGCCTGCCTGCACCATGTCTATTAACGGGTCCAGATCTAGGACCTCTTGCCAGTCATCGCTTTCAACCGTAATCCCTCTTCTCTTCAATTCAGATCGAACCTCACTGACCAGTACGGCCAAAGAGGCATATTCAGTACCGAAGTCTTTCTCTAAATTGGCTCGGATTTTCCGCGCCAGTGCCGGGCTCCTCCCCCCGGTAGAGACGGCGATCGTAACATCGCCGCGGCTAAGATGCGAGGGAACAATAAAATCAGAGCGATGGGGATCATCTACTACATTAATCAGAATTCCTCTTCCCTTGGCTTCTGCAGCTACTTCCTCGTTCGTTTTGCCGTTGTCGGTAGCGGCTATAGCAATGAGGGCATCCACCAGATCACCCTGGGCATAATCTCTGGAAAGAAGGTGCACTTCCCCCCTCTCAGCCAGCTTACCCAGCTCTTGACAAGGGTCGGCGCTGATCACCTCGACGCTGGCCCCGTGCTTAAGAAGCGCATTTACCTTGCGAAGGGCGACCTGCCCACCACCGACCACCACACATTTCCTGCCCCTGATATTCAGAAAAATCGGGTAGTAGGGAGATGCTTGCTCGTGTCCATTCATACTTGATACCTTATTCTCACCTTCTTGAATTCTCTAACGCTGAATAGCACTACGTTGTCCTTACAGCCGGTCTGACGGGATACTTGGCTCACCACGCCCTGGCAGGCTTCTTTGGTACGCCCATGGATCATGGCGAAGAGGTTATACGGCCAGAGCGAATTGGTTCTCCGTTCGTAGCAATGACTGACCTCCCGAAAGGCTGCCAGCTTTCTTCCCACCTTGTCCACTATGTCCGGTGGAACTATCCAGCAGGCCATAGCGTTTGCCACGAAACCAATTCTGTTGTGCTTTATGGAGGCACCAAAGCGTCGCATTAAGCCGCGCTGCTTTAGAGAGCGAAAGCGATTCAGGAATTCATTCACATCCATGTGCAGCCTCGCTGATAACAGGTCAAAGGGCCTCTCCAAGAGGGGTAGGTCCTGCTGCAGCTCGTTGATCAATGCACGGTCGGCGGGCGACAACTGGTCGTCTATATGTGATGACCTGTTATAATCGATGCCGGTGTCCGGCAGCGCTTCACCGTTCCCATGCATATCAAAATAGACCCCTATTTTGAAAACCTTCAGTGCCGGTAGATCGAGAATATCGTCGGCACAAATGAGACCGTTTAATTTCCGCAGCTCGCTCTTCATATCCACCCTGTGAGGAAGGGCCAGGGTGAACCACAGATTGAAACGGTTATCACGTTGGTAGCAATGGCTGACTCCGGGGTGTTCGCTTATAACCCGAGCAGCATTATCCAGCCTGCTCTCAGGGACCCTCATTGCTACAAGGGTAGTACGGTAGCCCAGGCTCCCGGCATGGAAGACAGGGCCTATCTGACGAACGATTCCCACGGTCTTCAGCCTCTCGATTCTATGGATTACCTGCCCTGCGCTAATACCCAGCTGCAGCCCTAAATCGGAAAAGGGCTCCCTGACGAGAGGGAATTCAGCCTGTATCAGGTTAATCAGCCCTCTATCAATATCATCAAGGCCTGCAATATCATTAAGGCCTGTTTTCAACCTGTGCTCCCTCGCTGACTGCCTTTGTCTGTCTTTGCAGTGCGCCCGGCTCATAGATGCAGTATGGCTCCGCAGCCAGGTAGTCCCCTGTGGCTTCATACGCTCTAGCTCTGCACCCACCACATACCCTTTTATACTCACAGACACCACATTTCCCTTTAATGTTGGAGAGATCTCTCAACTCACGAAATAGGGGCGAACCTTCCCAGATCTTGCCGAAGCTTTCCTTTCTAATGTTGCCGGCCTCTACATCGAGGTACCCGCATCCCTGTACCCTCCCTCGGTGAGAGACGAAGCAATAGCCTATACCGGCCAGGCAGCCGCGGGTGAGCGATGCCATAGGACCATGCGTGTCGGCAGTTTTGGGTTTATCGGGCTCAATCTTTGCATCCCTCTGCACTATGACCCGCATGTAGTGGGGCGCGTCTGTAGGCTTGAAGAACATACTGTCTCCCAGTTCCATTTGTTTATCATATATCCAATTCAATATCCGCTCATATTCTTGAGGGCTAAGCTCCTCTGCTCTGAGCCCCTTGCCCCGCCCCGTTGGTACCAGCATGAAGGGGTGAAAAGCAACAGCCCCCACTCTTAGCGCCAAATCGAGCAGGTCATCCAGGTAGCGGGCATTCATCCTGGTAACCGTGCAATTAATCTGAACGTCGATGCCTGCTTTACGGGCCTCGGCTATACCTGCCACAGCAGCTTCAAATGCACCTGCCTTGCCCCGGAATTTATCCTGCAGTTCGGGAACTGGGAAGTCTACGCTCACCCCAATTCGTGATACCGGGACATCCTTTAAACGGGCAGCAGTCTCCTCGGTGATGAGCGTACCGTTGCTGCCCATGACAACTCGTAGTCCCTTGGTCACGGCATATCGGGCAATCTCGAATAGATCTTGGCGTAGCAACGGCTCGCCACCGCTGAGGATCAAGATTGGCCTACCCACTTCGAGGATCTCATCGATGAGGCGGAGGCATTCCTCAGTCGAAAGCTCGCCCTCGTAATGGCCATAGCCCGCCGACGCCCGGCAGTGAGCGCAAAACAGATTGCAGCTTCGAGTAATCTCCCAGGCCACCAGTTTCAAGCTGGGTTGAATCTTGTCCGTGGGATTGGGACGACCCCTTCTGAACGCTACTTCTCTCACTGGGTCAATCCAATCTCCTCATCAGTTAGATAGCATGCTGGGTCTTCTGCCCAGACATCACCGAAAACCGCCTCCCCTCGGACCCGCAGGTTTCCGTTGCAAAGGTCGAGGTGCTGACACTGGCCACAGCGGCCTCTCAGCAGCCCCTTCCTATCCTTTAGCCCCCGCATCAGTGGTTCAGAGGTATCCATCCATATATCGCCGAATTTTCGCTGGCGCACGTTCCCCAGAGAGTAATGCCACCAGAATTGATCGGGGTGAACATTTCCCAAATTATCTACCGCCCCAATTCGGATGCCTGAGTTATTGCCCCCATTTGCTCTAAGTAGAGCCAAGACCCTACTAGCACGCTGGGGATCTTGATTCTTTAACTTGAGGTAGAGGTAAACGCCATCAGCATGATTGCCCACGGTTAGGATTTCCTTTCGATGTCCACGTTTATTAAGCTCCAGGGTATGCTTACATATCATGTCTATTACAGCTCTGGTCTCAGAGGGGCCCAGGTCATCCTTTCTCATTCCCTCTGCTCTACCTGCATAGGCGAGATGATAAAAACAAATCCGATCAATACCTTCCTGTTCTACCAATCTGAAAATGGCTGGTATATCCTCATAGTTGGAGCGAGTAATAGTTAACCTAAGAGAAACCCGTTGCCCCAGGGCTATGCAGCTTCGGATGCCCTGGAGGGTTGCCTGGTAGGCGCCCCTTTTACCGCGAAAGCGGTCGTTGTCCGCCCCGATGCCGTCTAAGCTGATCCCAACTTCTCTAAAATCGACGCTGCGCATCTTTCTGGCTACCGGCTCTGTAATAAGGGTTCCATTGGTGGAAAGGACAGGAATTACTCCTTGGTCTTGAGCAAACCCCGCCAGTTCAAAGATGTCTTCTCTAAGTAGCGGCTCACCTCCGGAGAACAGGAGCACGGGCACGCCGAAATCCGCCAGGTCACGAATGAGTGCCTTTCCCTCCCCGGTGTCCATCTCTTCGGGATGTCCTCGGCTGGTGGCACTAGCGTAGCAATGGATGCAATGCAGGTTGCATTGCCTAGTACAGTTCCAAACAACAATGGGAGGTGAGAAACCATTTGATGGCAAACTAAGCTCTTTGTGACCGTAGCGAAGGTGGTCATCTGGCCCAACGTGGTCACAAAGTAGCCGGGAGATGGAGATCACAGGTCATTGCCTCTATTGTTGCTATGTCGGAGTGTATTTCGATTTTTCTCGTACGCCGTTATCAGCGAGACTAGAGCTTCGTCCATAACGTGACTTACGAGGGGTATAGCCTCGATTGCGCGCTCATTCAGCGCCTCCCTACCTTTCATGAGGCGAGTAGCCGCATTTACTACTGGATCACGGTGCTGAATGAAAGCCTCGATGGAATCGGTGAGTGATAGCCCTAGCTTTGCCAGTGTCTCACCAAAGTCACTCCCAACGTCTCGGACAAGCTCAACGTTCTCCTCTCGTTTAAGCGGCTCGGTTATGTATTTGATAACAAGGTTAAGGAGTCGCCTGCCAGCCTCAGCCAAATGTTGCTGGGATTCGCTGTCAAGCTCTTTATACCACGAAGTTGAACTGAATAGCGTATGGGCAATTTCGCGGTGTAATGGCGCAGCATGCTCTAGCTCGGTGACTAAGTCCTTAATGGTGTGCACCCTTTTTTGCGACCCCATAAACTGATGTAGCTCCACTCTGGAGTAGCGGCGGTGACCGCCGGGTGTAATAAAAGCCCTAATCTTACCGTCATCGGTCCACTGGCGTAGCGTTGTTTCGCTAACCCCGAGAAGGCGACTAGCTTCACTTATACTGATCTGTGATCGTTGGCTCAAAGATTTTAGTCTTGGCATAGACCACTCATTCCAGGCTGGAATCAAAGATTCTATTCCGCTGCAAAATTGCCGAAATCTACAGAATACTCTAAAATTCTACGGTGCATAATATATCATTGGAGCAACAAATGCAACAGTAATAACACTTTAGCATCCCAAGATAGATCGCTATGTATTAAAGAGAGAGTATAGCCCTGGAACCTGTTGCGGTATTTAGTAGCGGGCGATGTGAATGCTAGTGCGGTGAGACTATGATCAAGAGTCGTGGTGTCAATGTTTCGTATCTACGGAGACAACCCAATAAGGATTTCGGCACCTTTATTTATAGGAAAATTGCGGAGAATTAGAAGGGAATTTCTTTTAGTAATGCTGATTATTTTAAGTTTAGCCAGCGGTCGGAGTCGAACCGACGACCGGCGGTTTACGAAACCGCTGCTCTACCACTGAGCTACGCTGGCATCCAAAGCTAAATCTTGAAAAGTTGGCGTTAAATTGGCGTTATTTTTTTGAGATACCCCGTTTACTCCCGCTGGCAGCACTTCGTCCAGTAACGCCATAGCATCGCTTTGCATACCGTCAATTATATGGCTGTAGACATCCATTGTAAAGGCAACCGAGCTATGACCTAGCGCCTCTGAGATAACCTTCGGCTTCGCACCACGAAGGAGTGCGAGACTGGCGAAGGATGCCTAAGGTCGTGGAATCGCACCCTCCCCAAGATAACGGCCATCCATAGCCTGGCAGCAAATAGGGTAATCTCAAAGGATAAGATTAAAATTCGCAGCCTCGATGAAGTCGCTGTTGGCTGGGGAAAGCTGGAAACTGGATGTGACATACAAGAGTCCACCCCGACTCCCGGCGCGCCTACATACCGGTACGTAGAAGATCTCTATGGTCTGGCTAAGATAGGTGAAGACGAGCTCATGGACTCAGACTTCAACCTTCAAAATATACTGGTCGATAGCTTTTCCCGTGCCATCGCAGAGGCAGAGGGCGTGCCACCATTGGGAGAGGGTAAGCAAGAGGAAGCGTCAGGGTAAGCGTCACGATAGAGAAGCGGCTATATGGCTTAGGACTGGTTACTCCGCTTTCTAAAACCGCTCTGCTGGTGTATAATATTCATAGTGAATCTAATATTTTGTCTTTCGAGCTATTTTTACCTTTACCACCTCCGAAAAGAGCGCTTTTACGAATGAGGCTGACGGTGCCTCGATAGCGGAAGACTGGACATCATACCGTCCCCTTCTTCTTAGTACCCCAGACATTCCCAATCAGGCTAAACAGGCTCTTTACCTGCGCCTATCCCATGAGTGCCATTGCTGGTTTGAAATTAACGGGCACAGAAACACAGTAAGGGCGGCTATGACAAAGCAACGGATAACAGTGAATTGAATACGATGTAAACATGAATAGATAAAGGCAGGATTGCACCATACATGAACTATCGCAGTGATATCAGGAATATCGCTATTATTGCCCACGTTGACCATGGAAAGACCACCCTGGTGGATGCCATGCTCAAGCAGAGCAAGGTCTTTCGAGATAACCAGGCAGTAGGCGAGTTAATCATGGACAGTAATGCCCTTGAGCGAGAAAAGGGGATTACCATCATGGCTAAGAATACGGCCGTAGTGTACCGGGGCGTCAAAATCAATATCATTGATACCCCGGGGCATGTCGATTTCAGCGGTGAGGTGGAGCGTGTCATCAGCATGGCAGACGGCTGCCTTCTTCTGGTAGATTCTATCGAAGGACCTATGCCCCAGACCAAGTTTGTGCTGCGCCATGCTCTGCAAAGGGGATTGAAAATCATCGTCGTCATTAACAAGACAGACAGGCGTAATTCGCGGATAGCGGAAGTAAGCAGGCTCATCCAGGATCTGTTCCTGGAACTGGCTACCAGCACGGACCAGCTTGATTATCATGTTCTGTATGCCAGCGCCAAGGAGGGTATTGCGGTCACCGAACCGGGCATGCCTGGCAAAGATATCAGCTCTCTTTTCGATTGTATCCTGGCTAACGTGCCGCCTCCCCGGATTGAAATCGGGCCATTTCAGATGCTGGTTTCCAACCTGGACTATGACAGCCACAAGGGGCGAATCGCTATCGGCAGGATCTGGAGGGGCAAGGTGGCTCCCCATGATACCGTCGTCAGCGTGAACGCTGACGGAAATGTGGATTATCATGAGGTCGCCGAAGTATTTACCTATCTCGGACTCAAACGCTTGAAGGTAGACCAGGCTGAGGTGGGTGACATTGTCGCGGTGACCGGTATTAAAAAGGTCAGCATCGGGGATACTATCGCCAGCCCGGCACAGCCCTCAGCTCTGCCACGCATCGAGATTGGCGAGCCGACGGTAGAGATGACCTTCGGTGTCAACACCTCACCGTTTGCCGGCCGGGAGGGACGCTTTTGCACCACGCGGCAGTTACGGGGGCGGCTTTATAAGGAACTGGAGACCAATCTCAGTCTCAGGGTGCAGGATACGGATAGCCCGGACACCTTCCTGGTCAAAGGGAGAGGGGAAATGCACCTGGCCATCCTGATTGAAACCATGCGCCGCGAGGGCTACGAATTCGAAATCTCGAAACCAGAAGCGATTACCAAAGTAATTGATGGCAAGATTGTTGAGCCGGTAGAAGTGCTTACCATTGATACCAGAGATGAATATATCGGGGTTTTAACTGAGATGCTGAACAAGCGGCAGGCCCAGATGATTGATATGCGCAATGACGGTCAGGACAATGTGCGTCTGGTGTTTCGGATATCTACGAAGGGTCTCCTTGGTTTTCGCAGCTCTTTTCTCAACTCCACCCGCGGAGAGAGTACCATGAATACCCTGTTTGTGGGCTATGAACCATGGCGGGGGGAAATTGTCTCCACCCGCAATGGGGTGCTGGTCGCCTCGGAGCAAGGATTCGCGGTTACCTATGGCCTGAACAATGCCCAGGGACGCGGGCTGACCTTCATAGAACCCGGCACCCATGTCTATGAAGGCATGATTGTGGGACTGAGTTCACGGCTGCAGGACATTCCGGTTAATGTCTGCAAGGAAAAGAAGAAAACCAATATCCGGGCGTCTTCGTCGGATATTGCCATCAAACTGACGCCACCCCTGAAAATGAGTCTGGAGCAGGCAATTGATTTTGTAAATAGATATGAACTGGTGGAAGTAACACCTAAGAATATCAGACTGAGGAAGAAGTTACTGACCCAGTCACAGAGATTGCGGAGCATCTCTGCTGCCAGATTGAGCATAAAATGACGGGCGGAGTGATGGTAATAACATTACGGGCTACCTTTTATCTAACGTGGCTCGTGGCGAAACGTTGTTCCACATCTCTCGGTCGCTGGTTCAAATCCAGCCGCTGCCGAAAGGCCTCCGACCAACCAAAACCCGTCGCAACCCAGAAACATTAATAAAAACCACAGCTCCCCGCCGTCAACTGCAGCGCTTTGTTAGGTTTTGTTATTATGTTCCACAGTTACGACTACATTTCCCTTTTTATGCCCTGTTTCGACATACCTGTGGGCCTCGGCAATTTGTTCCAACGGATAGCGTCTATCTATGACCGGTTTTATCTTTCCAGCCTCAATAAGCTCTTTAAGGAAGATTAGATTTTCAGTCTTTGGGATTGCTGTCCCACCTATTGGTTTCTTGCTGCTTGTTATTGAAGTCCATCGCATTCGAATACTTATTGCCGGCGCAGCAACAGCGTGAAGATAGATTCCTTCTTTCTTTAGCGATCTCATGCAGCCTGAAAACGAACTCTTACCTACCGCGTCAAAAATGACATCATAGGTCTCACCGCTTTTAGTAAAATCCTCTTTAGTGTAATCAATAACCATATCGGCTCCCAGAGATTTCACCAATTCTAAATTTGTAGTACTGCATACCCCGGTAACAACTGCTCCAAAGTACTTGGCAAGCTGTACCGCATAAGTACCTACACTTCCTGAAGCTCCATAAATAAGAATTTTTTGTCCGCTCTGGATATTTGCTTTTCTAAGAAAATGAAAGGCTGTATTGCCCCCAAAAGGAATGGCGGCGGCTTCCTCATAAGTCATATTAGCCGGTTTTATAGCTACCGTCCCGTCTTCAGGTAGACATATGTACTCGGCATAAGCACCAACATCGTGTCCGGTATATGCAAAAACCTGGTCACATTTCCTAAATAGTTTTACATCTTTGCCTACTGATTCAATTTCCCCGGCTAGCTCACTCCCCAGTATAGCTTTTTTTGGTTTTCTAAGACCAAGCACTATTCGAGCGAGGAGCCAATAAGAGAGAGGAACTGTGAAACTTCGTATTCTAAAGTCCCCTGATGTTACTGTTGTCGCATGTATTTTTACCAGTATTTCATTGTCCTTAGGTATAGGTTTTTCTACCTCTTTGAGCTGAAGAACCTCCGGAGGCCCGTATTTTGTGCATACAATCGCTTTCATAAGTATTCCTCCAAGATTACTTTGATCCGGTCATTTTCAATATAGTTCACCACAATCTAACCAATAAGTTTGCAAAATCTAACATATATTATTCAGGATTTCCCATTTCAACTCTTCACATGTGCTTACTGTTACTCACATAACTGCTAGCCATTGCAATAGCTGTTTGGTATCGGGTGTCAATCAGATCCCTAATCCCAAAGTCGGAATGGTGGGTACTGGTCTGTCATTAGCGATGCGTAAGCGGCAACGCGGTATGTCCAGCGATTCATACCTACAACAAGTTTGAAAATATCCCCGGGGTATTTACCGGTAAATAAAAGTGCTATTGAAGCGATTATGGCTAAAATGAAAACCAGACCGCCTCCGTTTTCTCCACTTCCCTGGAAGATACCGACGATTATATAGTGGGGAATAGCCAGTAGCCACCACTTCACCAGTACTAGTCCCCGGGACAGTCTCTCAGGATATTCAATCTTCAAGTCAGCTGGGTAGTCGTCGTCAGGCTTGAGGCTGAACGGCGGATACTTGTCAGTGCCCAAAGCCTGGTAGCTGTAAAAGCCCACACGCCACGTCCAGCGTAGAACCCCCGTGTTAAACTTAAATAGACCCTTTGGGTATTTTCCCGTAAACAGGATAGCAAAAAAGGCGATGATAGCAACCACCACAAAGGCTATCCATAAAAATGCCAGGATAATATAGTGGGGAATCCCCAGTAACCACTTGAGGAGCCACCAACCGCGAGCCGGAGGTTTAGTTAGTTCACCTCTCACATTTACAGGATAATATGTCTGTTCTTGCACCATCTTTGACCTCCTTCTATATGTTTAGAATATTTAATGTGCAGCGCTTTGTTAGGTTTTGTTATTATGTTCCACAGTTATGACTACTTTTCCTTTGGCGTGTCCTTCTCCAAAATACTGGAGAGCTTCAGCAACCTCACTTAACGGGTAACGTCTATCTATAACAGGTACTACTTTACCGGCCTCAAAAAGCTCTTTCATAAAAGCCAAATCCTTGTTTGGTTTATGCGCCAGGATACCCATTTTCTTACCCCCGGTCATTGAAATCAATGGTCCCAGGAACATAGCTTGGAAAATTCGAGCCGTTGAACCTCCGACCATGACATAAATTCCCTTGGGACTTAATGCACGCTTGTAATCGAAAATCGAATGATGTGCCGCAAAATCAAGAATAAGGTCATAGCGCTGCCCATTTTTGGTGAAATCTTCCCTGGTGTAATCAATGATATGATCTGCACCAATCGAGCGCATCATATCCAATTTACTCGTGCTGTCCACGCCAGTCACTTCAGCCCCGAATGATTTGGCAATCTGCACTGCAAACGTACCCGCACCACCACCCGCACCATTAATCAAAACCTTTTGTCCTGGCTGAATCTGTCTTTTATCGCGAAGACCCTGCAGGGCGAGGACTGCCGCTTGGGGTACGGCCGCTACTTCCTCGAATGTCATACTGGCCGGTTTCAATACCAATGCATTTTCACGAGCACATATATACTCAGCAAAAGCGCCAAAACCATACCCAGATATGTCCCCGAATACCTCATCGCCTGGCTGAAACTGCTTTACGTTTCTGCCAACCGCTTCAACCCGCCCCGCTATGTCACATCCGAGTATCGTGTATTTTGGTTTTAGGAGACCGAATAGAAGGCGATTCATAAATGGAGTACCTTGGAGGAGACCCCAGTCCCAATCATTTACGGATGCCGCGTGAACTTTTACCAACACTTCATTGTCCTTGGGAGTAGGTTTTTCTACCTCTTTGAGCTGAAGAACATCCGGTGGTCCGTATTTTGTGTATACAATTGCTTTCATGGTATCCTCCTTCTAACAGGGATTTACCATATTAATGAATGTGGGAATGTTATATCCTTGCTTGCCACTTGTCAAGACCTCAAGAATGTTAGGTATGGGAAAAGGCTATCAGACTCAAAGATGCGGGCTGGCCGGATGCGGGCCAGGGTACATTTACGGCGCACACCGACGATAACGAGAGGGCGGGGCTACGTCCACACGGCGACGACAACGGCTGGGATAGAGACGGGGAGCTTCGGCTGTCAATGCTGTAGGTTTTAACAAAGGGGCCACCCATTATCGGGTAGTCTCTATAGTACGCCTGGCTGGCTCTTATAGAATAATCAGCACACTGCTTGTTAAATGCTACTGCGAAATATAAACTATGAAGAGAAGTCTCAATAATTGTTATTTTGGAAAAAGCTATGATAGGTATTACCTCAGAACAGATAGAAGTAGGACAGGCACTGTATACGAAGCCATTCTTATCTATTTACGACTGGTTTGCGCTCGGCCTAAACTGTCGCTTTGTATGGAAATGTCCTTCATACCATATGTTAGAGCTGTACAACCAACATGTCTCCACTAACCATCTGGATATCGGTGTAGGTACTGGTTATTTCCTCGACCAATGTAGATTTCCAACCACAAATCCCCGAATTGCATTGATGGACCTTAACCCAAATTGTCTTGAAGTAGCTGGAAGGCGTTTGGCACGATATGCTCCTGAAAAATATCTCAGGAACGCCCTGGAATCAATCGAAATCGATGCTCCGGGATTTGACTCGATTGGAATTCTTAATTTGCTCCACTGTCTACCTGGTACCTTTAAAACTAAGGGTATTGTATTTGAACACCTTAAAGCTCTATTGAATACCGGTGGGGTTATATTCGGCTCAACCATTCTCTATGGCGGAGTTAGACGAAGTCTTTTGTCAACATTCATATTGAATTGTGTAAATTTCAGAGGATATATGAATAATAAAACGGATGACCTCGAAGGATTGAGGCACAATCTTGAGAAGTATTTCTCTGAAAGTTCTATAGAAGTAATTGGATGCGAAGCTCTGTTTTGGGGTAAATAGGTATTCCCTTTTTACCATTCACCAAGTATGACCCGTAGAATTATCAGTCCGAGAAAACCGCCACCCAAACCAAGCATAACACTAGCAGTAATATTATCGACCAAAAAACCGACACCTATGCCAATAAAAAGACCAGCTGGTATCGCCAGCCCGGTAACGCCTTTTCGCTTCTTCGGTTGCTCTGACTGTGTAGACATAACTGCCTCCTACGCAAATTCATTAATGCGGTTTTATTGAATTCAGGAAATCGGATATTGAGTTTATTTCAACTGTATCCATATTTCAACCATACAACGACCTAAGTTCAGTTGCGGCGGGGGTCTGCCGAAAGGCGTCCGACCAACCAAAACCCGTCGCAACCCAGAAACATTAATAAAAACCACAGCTCCCCGCCGTCAACTGCAGCGATTTGTTAGGTTTTATTATTATGTTCCACCGTTATAACTACATTTCCCTTTTTGTGTCCTTTTTCAACATACCTGTGAGCCTCGACAATTTGTTCCAGCGGATAGCTTCTATCTATGATCGATTTTAACTTTCCCTCCTCAATAAGCTCTTTGAGGAAAACTAAATCTTCAGCCTTCTCCATTAATCCTGTTGGCGCCCATATTACTTTCTTGCTGCCTACCATTGAAGTCCATAGCATTTGAATATACACTGACGGCCCAGGGTTAGTTGTAAGATAGACCCCTCTTTGCTTTAGCGAGCTTTTACAACGCGAAAACGAACTCTTGCCTACCGTGTCAAAAATAATGTCATAGGTCTGGCCGCTTTTGGTAAAATCCTCTTTAGTGTAATCAATTACCTTATCGGCTCCCAGAGATTCCACCAATTCTAAATTCGTGGTACTGCATACCCCGGTAATTTCTGCCTCAAAGTACCTGGCAAGCTGTACCGCAGCAGTACCTACACTTCCAGAAGCTCCATAGATAAGGACTTTTTGTCCGCTCTGGACATTTCCTTTTCTAAGGAAAAGCAATGCGGTTATTGCCCCATCACAGACGGCGGCGGCTTCCTCATAGGTCATATTGGTCGGTTTTATTGCCAGCACTCCTTCTTCAGGCAGACATTTGTACTCGGCATAAGCACCTAAACCAGTACCGGAAGATCCAAAAACTTGGTCGCCTTCTCTAAATAGTGTTACATCTTTGCCTACTGATTCAATCTCTCCGGCAAACACAGCCCCTGGAATAGATCTTCTTGGTCTTATGAGACCAGTGACAACAACTCTTGAATCAAACCGGTCACCCTTTCTGAAGGTGCAGTCCGCTGCCGTTATTGTTGTCGCATGTACTTTTATCAGTACTTCATTGTCCTTGGGGATAGGTTTGGCTACCTCTTTGAGCTGAAGAACCTCCGGAGGCCCGTATTCTGTGTATACAATTGCTTTCATGAGTATCCTTCCAAGGCTACTTTGATTCGGCTATTTTTTGAAGAGTCTGCGACAATACATCCTGCAACCTTGTAAACCTATCTAATTTAGATTTCTCATTTCAGCCAGTGGCGGAGAGCCACAACTCAAATCCGTGGCTTCTGTCAAGTTTCTTGCTTAGCTGTATAGCGTTTTAGCTTTATGAACATAACTAATGCAGTTACCGCATAGAAAACCGCCAGGAGGATAAAGAACACGGTTACACATATTGGCACAACATCGGCCGCAGTATCCTTCGGAATTACACTGAAATCAAAGGGGAAGATGGATACTAATGATACAGCCACAACGATACCAAGGATATTGAAGGATATTTCAGCGGTCTTACGAAACCGGTAGTTGTCGTAAATAATCATGGCAATGGAAGCCATTATGACTAGAATCGATGCTGTAATCATAATAGGAAGCCAAAGGAAATAGTCATCAGTTAGCATAGATAATCGGGTAACACTTCCATCTGGTTCGGTAGTGCGCCATGCAATATACTCATGGAAGAAGGCAAAGAAGATGAGTTGAGCTAGAGTCACTAGGATAATGAAAAGGTGACTGGAGATTTCACCCGACCTGATCCGGGGTGATGATTCCATGACTAGTTGCTGTCCTCCACAGTTATGACTACATGTCCCTTTTTGTGTCCTTTTTCAACATACCTGTGAGCCTCGACAATTTGTTCCAACGGATAGCGTCTGTCAATGACCGTTTTTATCTTTCCCGCCTCAATAAGCTCTTTGAGGAAGATTAGATCTTCAGTCTTTATGCCGTCTCCGGAACCGGAGTCCTTAATAACGTTGAGATAGATTCCTGTCTTCTTTAGAGACTTTTTACCTCGTGAAGACGAAATCTTGTCTACAGCGTCAAAGATAACATCATATGTCTCACCGCTTTGGGTAAAATCCTCTTGGGTGTAATCAATTACCTTATCGGCTCCCAGATATTTCACCATTTCTAAATTAGTTGTACTGCAAACCCCGGTGACCTCTGCCCCGAATGATTTGGCAAGCTGTACCGCAAAAGTACCTACACTTCCAGAAGCTCCATAGATAAGGACTTTTTGTCCGCTCTGGATATTTGCTTTTCTAAGAACATACAATGCTGTAATTCCCCCAGAAGCAGCGCCAGCGGCGGCTTCCTCATAGCTCATATTGGCCGGTTTTATTGCCACCAACCCTTTTTTTACATCCGCCGCGTCCTCAGGCAGACATATGTACTCGGCATAAGCACCGAAAACAAAACCGGCTGATGCAAAAACCTGGTCACCTTTCTTAAATCGCTTCACGTCTTTGCCTACTGCTTCAACTTCCCCGGCTAACTCCATCCCTAGAATGCTTCTTTTTGGCTTTCTAATACCTAAATATATTCGAAAGGGGATCATTTGCCAGAAAGGGACATTGAAACTTCGAATTCTAACATCCCCTACGTGACAGGTTGTCGCATGTACTTTTATCAGTACTTCATTGTCCTTGGGAGTAGGCTTTTCTACCTCTTTGAGCTGAAGAACTTCCGGTGGCCCGTATTTTGTGCATACAATCGCTTTCATCAGTATTCCTCCTTCTAACCGGAATGTCCCATATTAATGAATGTGGGAATGTTATATCCTTGCTTGCCACTTGTCAAGACCTCAAGAATGTTAGGTATGGGAAAAGGCTATCAGACTCAAAGATGCGGGCTGGCCGGATGCGGGCCAGGGCACATTGATGGCGCACACCGGCAACGAACCGACGGACGGACAGCGGGCGGGGAGGAAACGGAGGGGAGGGGAATGTGGTGATGAAAGCGAGCAAGAGCGAAGCCGCTAGCCCCGGGGCAAAGCCCCATTGGGCAAGGCAAGGCTACGCTGGCGTCAATGACTAGTGTGTCTCAAAGGATAAGATAAAAATTCGCAGCCTCTGGTTCTGCTTACTGAACACGCATAGTGAGGGCATAGCAAGGTAAACGAGGAGAGTGGCCATGGAGCCACGCTCCTCTCTTTGGTTATATATACCTGGGAACTGGCGGCTACTTGATTAGCTTCCTTAACGTCCTGCTAGTAGCTTTATCGGCTGCCAAAACAACGTCCTACCCTACTAACAGGACGTCGGAAAAGCCAGTTTGCATATAGAGAATCCATAATTTATGATATTAAGAACGACGCATATGGGGTTAGTGGGTTGATTTTGAAAATAGAGGATTGCGTCTTATAATCAATGGGAAAGTCAAACAGAGTTTGGAGGAGGGATATATGGCTTCAATAGAAATTGAACTTGGTACTTTGAGCAATTCTTGTTTTGTAATAATGCCCTTTTCTGCGACATTCAATGACGAATATGAGAAGGTCATTAAACCAGCAGTAGAGTCAGCTGGCTTAGTTCCAATACGTGGGGATGAAATTTATTCAAGACCAAAAGTTATGGAGGATATTTGGAAAGCTCTGCGGTCTGCGAGAATTGTAGTTGCTGAATTGACAGGCAAAAACACGAATGTCTTTTACGAGGTGGGACTTGCCCATACTATAAGTAAACCAGTAATAATCATAACTAGGGATGAGAAAGACGTACCATTTGACTTAAAAGCCCTACGATACCTATATTACAATATGGAAGACCCGTTTTGGGGTGAAAATCTTAAGACAGCTATTTCAGGTATGATTCTACAGGTGCTTCAAGAGAAAGAGTATGGTCACGTATTCGAGGGAATAAAAATAGTAGGAAAAATAGAATATATACAGCCTGAAGTAGAGATTGAAAAAGAAAAGGAACTATCATGCGATTTAACAGGTATTTGGCAAGGTACTATGAATGTTGAAAAGACAGAATATAACTGCAATTTAGTTCTAGTTCAGAAAGGTGAAGAGCTTTCAGGTGCATTAAATGTATCGTGTTTCAAAAAAGAGGAGGCTGGCGAAGTACTTACATTAGTACAGGAAACTGTGGTCGGTGGAGTTAAGAACAATAGCTTCAGTATGTATGCAGTATCATATACTTATATACAACAAGGATTGTCATCCGGTTACTCTCTTGACTCCTTTAAGGGTGAATTGTCAGGAGATGAAGATGTAGTATCTGGTGAGAGTATTGATGAGAATAATCGCAAAGGCGAGTTTTCATTTAAGAAAGTGAAGCCTAAACAAGAAGCTTAATCTAGAGGTTAGTAATGAATTATAACTGAAAGTAATGATTAACCCTAAATATGACTAATAATTAGAAGTTGATAGCTTAAGAATTGATTATTTCTTGCTAATCCACTAGATAAAAAAGGCTGATATTTGCCAATACAAAGAGGACATCAGAAGATCATTTTTAATTCGGAATAACGTAGAAAAAGACGTTAAAGAACAAGGTAATAAGGCCTTAGACGAATTCCCAAACCGCGTGCCGATGACTTCTGAGCAAAATACTCGCAGTCTTCTCTCCTGACGGATAATCGTACGTACAAGAAATCAGATATCCCGATGTATGTTCAGTGGTAATAGGTTGCAATGGCACTATAATTTTCAGACTAGAGACTAGAGACTAGAGACTAGAGACTAGAGTTAGGCTGCCTTTTTAGCCTAACGTCACCCAGGAGTCGGTTCAGCCAGTAGAGAAATCCCCTTGTCTTGCCTGTGGTGGTATAATGCTGGCAATACTAAACTGATAAGTGGACAAAATAGTGGGTGCAAGTCACAATCACACGGGTAATAATTCGAGGTTTGCATGAACATCTTACGTATTCTCACATTAAACAAGCATGGTGACTTTGAAGAAGTATTATTCTCCTCAGCACTGAGCTATCTACTCGATCCTAAACAAGATCACGGGTTAAGCTCGAAATTACTAGAAAAAATCGCTAGAGAAGTGTTCCCCGATATTAGCCAAGCTGCCTTGGACGCGGCGGAGGTTGAACCGGAACGGACACTTGGAAACAAGGGTAACATTGACCTGCTCATAACACTGGGGGACAAGGTTCTGGCAATAGAAGTCAAGATATGGGATAGGTCTGCCAGGAACATATCACACAGTGATGAACATCAGGTCGAGAGATATTGCAGGCACCTAGCTAAAGAATTCAAAGATAGGGATTGGCAATTTATTTTTTTGATTCCTACCTCAGCATCCCCAAAATGTATCAACGAGTTTAAAATGGTATGCGCGGGAGAATTACGGAAGAATGTCAAGCTCATGACCTGGAGCACCGGTGACCCTGTTGATGAAGGGCACGATATTCCTGAGGGCAATGTTATCCAGAAATCCGTTGAAGTGATGATATTCGAATTGATGAATGATATCCCGAGGGTGAAATTGCCGTTGAATACGCAATGGTTGGTCGATTCTCTCACAGATATCATCCCGGATATCGTTGAAAAAATCCCGGAGCCGGGCAGGTTCCCGAACAGGGATTCTCTGATACACCTGTCGACGTGGCCCATATTCAAAGAATTTTTCACAGTTGGAAAACGATGGCCGATATCACTGCATTCAACTGTAGGGATACCATACGGCTTCGGAAATCAGCGTTCTGGGCTACATGGAAATAGCCTTTACCGGATCAGAACGGTGACGGACTATTATAGAGACTCCTCCGAGCGGGAAAAGTATCTGCCAAGAGAGAAAGTTGAAATTGAATGCTGGCCCGATGTCTACGAAGATTGTAAGCATGGGATACGTGCTTGGCTAGAAGAAATAGGATTAGATGATAGTGCGGTAAGGAATGATTACCATATTGATTCTGCGAAAAATGAACCGGTGGTCGTTCTCTCTTTGAGAAAAGATAACCAAGTCGATGAAGAACAAGTAAACCGCTTGAATCATATCTTAAAAGAGAGCTTCAGAAGATTATCTGAGAAAAAAAGAGGGTGAAAAGAAGACGCCTTTCGAAGAATGAGGCGATACTGTCTTGTCGGAACAGTGTCCCTGTCTCTCCCCGTAGTTTGTCTGGCTGTGCCTCCTCTAGTTCTTTGGCCATGAACCGCACGCGGCTTTTTGCTAGGCCAATCTCACTTTGAGTCATCTTTTCCATTTCTCTCCCTTCCCAACAAACAATATGGGACTCCCTTACCTTCAACTTGACTTTGTTAAGGATTATGGATACTTAAAGACTACAAACTGAAAGCTCCCAATAGCATAGGGAACTGAGACATATTGAGGGTCCCAACCACTCTCAACCTTATGGAGGGTTACGCATAGCTTTCCGTTAACGTTACCAGCACTGGTAAAGAGAGGAGGAGGACCACCTATCGGAGTGACCTGAACTACGTAGTTTAACTGATTGTAACTTATCCCAGTTAGTGTAATGGTATAACAATCTCCATTCCAGGTCACTTCATCTACATTATATCCGCTGATTAGTCGGGGATGTCCCTCAGGTTGGTTTGTATAGTCCTCATAGACATAGCCCATTGCAACAATTAGGTTTTCTCCTGCTAGTCCTTGCATACCCTGTAGGCCTTGAATTCCTTGAGGACCCTGATCTCCCTGGTTCCCTTTATCTCCCTTTAGACCCTGGATACCTTGGATTCCTTGAGGACCCTGTTCTCCCTTCTCCCCTTTATCCCCTGTATCTCCTTTTACTCCTGGAGGGCCTTGCTCCCCTTGTGGCCCCCCTTCGTCTCCTTTTAGACCCTGGATACCTTGGATTCCCTGAGGTCCCTGAGGCCCTACCAACCCCTGTTGGCCTGTACAGCTTGATAATATCAACAGACAACCTAGTAGGACCACTGCTACTGTTAGAAATCTCCTCCTGCCTTTCATTGTAATGCCTCCTTTACCACTATACCCTTTCCTCTCTTTTTGAGTTACAGGATCACGTTTGAACCGAAGCTGCTTTTTTAACGCTAATTTGGCGACAAACTAAACTGCACGGGTCGTCACCAAAAGGTACTCCAGCTAAAAAATGGGGTTTTACCGACGGACACAGAAGCTCTAATTCGTATCTGACGGCACAGGACGGCACACCTAGCATAGAATTACGAAACCGCTGCTCTGCCTCTGAGCTACGCTGGCGTCAATGAGTAGTGTGTCACAAAGGATGCCGATTTCAGGAAATCAGCCATCCCGATATTTGTGCAATAGTCTGGCTCGTGGCGAATTCAGTTATGCCTGGCTATTTGTAATGTGCCAAGTTAGGGGGCATCAGCTCTTCATGTTGACAAACTGCAGAGGAATGCTGTAATCCTGCTCCTTAAGCAGCCGCATGATTTCCTGGAGGTCATCGATCTTCTTGCCGGTGATCCTGACCTGTTCGTCTTGAATAGTTGGCTGAACCTTGATCTTAAGACCCTTGATGAGTTTGACGATTTTCTGGCAGGTCTCTTTGGGGATACCCTCCTTGATAAGGATATCCATCTTTGCTGTGCCATGGGAGGTGGGTTCGATCTCCTTGAGGTCCAGACACTTGGGATCCAATTTAAGACGAATGCATTGACCAATGAGCATCTCTGTAACTACTTTAACCTTCCAATCGTCTCCAGTAACAATATTAATATACTTAGATTTTCGGTCGAAAGTGATCTCAGACTTCACGTTTTTGAAATCGAATCGCGAGGAGATTTCACGCTTCACGTTGTTGATTGCATTGTCCAGTGCCTGCAGGTCCACCTTACTCACCACATCTACTGATGGCATCTTTACCTCCTTGGTAGTGACGATTCATCCGATTTATTTTACCACGAAAGTGACAATGACTCTGAATAATACGCGCAAGCATCTTCCGGGAATAATATTCACAGCCTCTTCCCCGCTCGGCTAATCGTAAGTACAAGAAATAAGACATCCCGATGTATGTTCAGTGGTAATAGGCTGCAATGGCACTACAATTTTAAGACTGGAGAGCGGAGTTAGGCTGCATTATCATATATTGGCCTAACGTCACCGGTCTTAGCCCTGTGGTTACCGCAGGGGCGGATAGGGCTTCATCAGGTGATTTAGATGAAGTCCCGCACATGGTAAAGGCTTTACAATTAAGATAAGATGGGCTTTTAACCCAGGGAGCTTCACTTCCGGCTAAATGCTGCCACCTGGAAGAGCAGGTGAATATACTTCGGTAGGTAAGGTCCCTCGGTGGCGGCAATAGCTTTATACTGATGGCTCTATTGACACCGCTGGGTAAACATGCTATTTTTCTTCAATATAAATCGAATAGGGAAAGGGGGATCACATGGGTAAGCTGGTGGACAGGATGATCAGAGCAGCGAAGCTAGATGGTAACCTATATGAAGTGGATAGCATGATCAGAGCAGCGAAGCTAGACGTTAACCTCTATGAAGAGGTAGAGGCCGACAAAACTGCGACACGTCAAGCGCTCCTCGTGGTCTTGATTTACAGCATATGTGCTGGAATAGGGGCAGGCCTTGTCAATGTATGGGACGAAGGTGTGGGGCATTACTTCTTGAGCCTATTTTTAGGGTCGCTATTTGCTCTCGTGTTCTGGTTGATATGGTCCCTAATCACCTACTTAATCGGCACCACTTTTTTTAAGGGGCCGAAGACAAAAGCAACCTACGGTGAGCTGCTGCGCACCATTGGTTTCGCGGCATCACCAGGGGTACTAATGATATTTGTCTTCATTCCCTTTGTCGGGGGAGTTATATCGTTTCTAGTATGGATATGGATGTTAGTCGCCATGGTCATTGCGGTGAGGCAAGCCCTGGACTTCACCACAGGGCGTGCCATTGGCACCGTTGTGGTGGGAGGTGTTGTATACCTGGTGGTCGCCCTTATTATAGGTATGGTATTGGGGCTGGGCATATATGGTATTTCTGAATTGTGATGGTGTCACTAAAGCCTGGCTCATCACACCCGTTTTTCCCGGCGTAGCCTATCCCGCTGTAGGCCTCTACTTCGTCGTCTCACTGTGGCTCGATGAAGATAAGCCCTGATCCACGGTTTAAAAAATCGGCTGCAGAATGGGCAACGTCTCAAGGATGCTCAATATAGCTATGTGCGGTGCGCAAATCCTCGTACTCGGCGTTGCTATTTAGGTCGCTCACGAAACTAACGCAGGTATATGCACTTTCCCGACGTTCGTTTTCATATGTCCTATCTTCTACCAGGAAGCTCGTGAGTTCGTTGTCTGTGGAGTTTATTGGGGTATATCCGATACCCGTTTTGTCGATGCATCTCATATCGTAGCCTTAATAAGCGCCGAGGGCATAATCCATATGAGCAATAGCGTAAAAAATATGCACCTAATCTAGAGCTGTCAGGTTTCAATTCAAGGTGTGTCATGAGTTTTGTGTGAGCTTTTTCAAGCTCCACGAACTCGAGTAATTTACTCACTCCCCTGGCGATATCTCAAGCAATAGGTTGAAGCGAGGATGGGGAAGGAGTATCATGGGGTAAATAGAATCGGAGGTTTCTTGTTTGAACCTTTCTATTCAGATTGCACCCAATAACAGGCGAGGGCTCAAACTGAGAAATCCGGTGATGACGGCATCGGGGACGGTTGGCTATGGCACGGAGTATGCTGAATTGGTTGACATCGAAAGGCTGGGAGCTATCGTCAGCAAAGGGACCACACTGAGCCCTTGCTCGGGCAACCCGCAACCGCGCCTTTTCGAGACCGCCTCGGGGCTTCTTAATTCGGTAGGGCTGCAAAATATTGGCGTGGATGCCCTTATCAATGATAAAGCGCCCATCTGGGTTACCTGGCTGACCCCGGTGATCGTGAACATTGCGGGGGAAGGCATCAGAGACTATGCCGAGATAGCGCGCAGGCTTGATGGCGTAGCCGGGGTAAGCGGCATCGAGGTAAATATAAGCTGTCCCAATGTCGCTCGGGGGGGGATGGAGTTTGGCGTCAGCCCTCAAGCCGCTGCGGAGGTAACCCGGGCGGTGAGAGAGCACACCACCCTACCTGTTATCGTCAAGCTGTCCCCTAATGTAGCTGGCATCGCAAGGATCGCTCTCGCTGTTGAGGAGGCGGGGGCCGATGCTATATCCCTGATTAATACCCTGCGCGGTATAGCGATCGACATAACGGAGAGAAGGCCATTTCTAGGGGGAATCACCGGGGGGCTCTCGGGGCCTGCCATCAAGCCAATTGCCTTATACATGGTTTATCAGGTGTCTCAAGAGGTAGCGGCTCCCGTCATCGGCTGTGGCGGTATAGCCTCCGCCAACGACGCTATTGAGTTCATCATGGCCGGGGCCAGCGCGGTGCAGGTCGGCACAGCGGGTATGGTTGACCCCGGTGCCCCGCTGGAGATTCTCTCAGGCATCGAGCGCTTTATGGAAAGGGAGGGAGTGGCGGATATTGCCGGGCTGATTGGCGTGGCCAAAGCTCCTTGACAAGTTGGTGAGCGCTATGATACTTTTTCGAATGAATCAGGAGGGGTAAGTTGAGATCTGATATTGCGAAGAAGGGTGTAGAGCGGGCCCCCCACCGTTCACTTCTGCGTGCAATGGGGCTAACCGATCGCGAGCTGGATCAGCCCTTTATCGGTGTGGTGAACAGCTTCAACGAGGTGATCCCGGGGCACATTCATCTTAATTCCATCGCTGAGGCGGTGAAGGGTGGGGTGAGAAGCGCCGGGGGCACCCCTTTTGAGGTGAATACCATTGGCATCTGCGACGGCATCGCTATGGGGCACCTGGGGATGAAGTATAGCCTGCCCAGCCGCGAGCTTATAGCCGACTCGGTGGAGTGTGTGGCTCAAGCCAACGCATTCGACGGTATGGTTTTCGTTACTAACTGCGACAAGATTACTCCTGGCATGCTTATGGCAGCGGCAAGGCTCAATGTTCCGTCTATCTTAGTGAGTGGCGGCCCCATGCTAGCAGGGAGATTGGGGGGAGCTAAACTCGATGTGAACACCATGTTTATAGCGGTCGGCAGGGTGAATACAGGTGAGATGAGCGAGGAAGAGCTCGAAGAGCTGGAGCGGGTTGCGTGCCCCGGCTGTGGGAGCTGCGCCGGGATGTTTACCGCCAACACCATGAACTGCCTCACCGAGGCGCTGGGTATGGCGCTGCCGGGTAACGGCACCATCCCCGCTGTAGATTCGCGGCGTATCGGGCTGGCCAGGGAAACGGGAAGGCAGGTTATGGAACTAGTCGCAGGGAACATCTGCCCTCGAGACATTATTACCAGGGAGGCGGTCCAGAATGCCTTTATGGTGGACATGGCACTGGGCGGTAGCACCAACTCGGTACTGCACCTCATTGCTATAGCCCACGAGGCGGGGATCGATTTCCCCCTTTCTGAGGTGAACGAGATAAGCGGTAAGACCCCGCATCTTACCAGGTTAAGCCCGGCGGGGGACTACCGTATTGAGGACCTTGACCTGGCCGGTGGCATAGGTGCAGTGATGAAGGAGATTCATGGACTGCTCAATATGGGGGTGAAGAGGGCATCGGGCAAGTCGCTGAGAGAGGAGCTGTCAGTGGCGAGGGTTCGTGATCGTGATGTCATCAGGCCTCTCACCCAGCCTCACTCACCCACGGGGGGTCTCACCATCATCTTTGGCAATCTGGCGCCGGAGGGGGCAGTGGTGAAGAGCGCAGCTGTGTCACCGAGCATGATGTCATACAAGGGGGAGGCGCGGGTTTTCAACTCCGAGGAGGAAGCTACCGAGGCCATCCTCGCCGGCTTGATCAAGCCGGGGCAGGTGGTGGTAATCCGCTACGAGGGGCCCAAGGGAGGGCCGGGGATGCGGGAGATGCTGGGCCCTACAGCCATATTGAGCGGCATGGGCCTCGATGAAAAGGTAGGTCTGATTACCGATGGCCGCTTCTCCGGGGCGACAAAGGGGGCCGCCATCGGCCATGTCTCCCCAGAGGCAGCAGCAAGGGGTCCCATCGCGGCGCTTAGGGACGGTGATACGATAAACATAGACATTACCAATCGCCGGATCGATGTGGAGTTGAGTGAAGAGGAGATTGGCAGGCGAATTTCCCAGCTTCCACGGTTTGAGCCCAAGATAAAGACAGGCTATCTTCTACGCTATGCTGAGCGGGTAACCTCAGCGGGTAGGGGAGCGGTATTCGAGGATTAGGCGGGTTGAGGGTAGATCTTGGATTTGCATCTATTGTGATTTGGGGGGTGGAGATTATATTCGTGAGTGAGGGGCGAGCGGTTAACAAATTCAGTTTGATGGGCGGCAAACACAATTTTTACCTCGGAGATGCTGAAAAAGTCATATTGAGGTAAGGGTATCAGGGATATTTATACCATATGTTTGTATATTCGTGGACGGTGAATTAAACTAGAAAGGGTAGATATTATGAAGCTAACCGGTGCGCAGATTCTTTGTGAAAGCCTGTTAAAGGAGGGTGTGGAGGTAATATTTGGCATCCCCGGTGGGGCGCTGTTGCCCTTTTATGACACCCTGCCCCAGTACCCAAGGCTTCGCCATATCCTGTGTCGCCATGAGCAGGGGGCTGCCCATGCCGCCGACGGCTACGCGCGCGCCTCGGGGAGGATGGGGGTATGTATGGCTACATCTGGACCCGGAGCCACCAACCTGGTCACCGGGATCGCCAATGCCTATATCGATTCGGCTCCAATGCTGGCGCTAACCGGTCAGGTGGCGAGACCCTTTATCGGCAAGGATGCCTTCCAGGAGATCGATATCACCGGTATTACCCTCCCCATTACAAAGCATAATTACCTGGTAATGGAGGCTGCGGATATTGCTACCGTGGTTCGGGAGGCCTGCAACATCGCCACTACCGGGAGACCGGCGCCGGTTCTTATAGATATTCCGCGCGATGTCTTTATGGAAGAGGCGGAGTTTCACTATCCCGATAGGGTGAAACTGAGGGGCTACAAGCCCACAGTTCAAGGTCACCCGGCACAGATAAAGAAGGCGGCAAGGTTCATAGGTGAGGCAAGGCGCCCTGTGATCATCGCCGGGAGGGGGGTGCTAATCTCAGGGGCCTCTCCGGAGCTCAGGGAGCTGGCGGAGAAGGCTCAGATACCGGTGGTTACGACACTACTGGGGATTGGCTCCTTCCCCGGGTCACATGTCTTAAGCCTGGGTATGCTGGGGATGCACGGGTTGGCCCATGTCAATATGGCGGTAGATGGCGCAGACCTCATTATTGCTATCGGGATGAGGTTCGATGACCGGGCTACGGCAAAGGTATCTGGCTTTGCCCCCAATGCCCATATTATTCATATCGATATAGACCCTGCGGAGATCGGGAAGAACGTGAAGGTGGATGTGCCCATAGTCGGCGATGTGAAGAATGTACTCAAGGCGCTCAATAAAGCGGTCGATGTCCAGGATCATGTCGAGTGGGTCTCACAGATCCAGGATTGGGAGGGGGAGCACCCCTCAACGGTGATCAGAGAGACGGAAAGTCTCCTCCCCCAGTTTGTGGTGCGCCAGATCTGCGAGGTGACCCATGGTGATGCCATAGTAGTCACCGGTGTGGGTCAGAACCAGATGTGGGCTGCAAACTATTTTAAGTTTGACAGGCCCAATACACTGCTCTCGGCCGGTGGGCTGGGTCCGATGGGGTATGAGCTTCCCGCTGCTATGGGGGCCAAGGTGGGATGCCCTGAAGAGACCGTGTGGTGCATCGCTGGCGATGGCGGCTTTCAGATGACCATTCAGGAGTTGGGCACCATCGCTCAGGAGAACCTCGCCGTCAAGATAGCGATACTCAATAACGGGTTCCTGGGGATGGTAAGGCAGTGGCAGGAGCTTTTCCACGGACGGCGCTATGTGGCTACGCCTCTAAGCGGCCCGGACTTCGTTAAGGTCGCCGAGGCCTACGGCATCGCTGCCGAGAGGGTAACGGACAGGCTTATGGTGACCGGGGCTATCGAGCGGGCCATGGCACACCAGGGGCCCTTCCTTATCGACTTTCAGGTCGAGCCGGAGGAGAACGTTTACCCTATGGTGCGACCGGGCGCTGCTCTGGCCGAGATGTTGGAGCAGCCTAGGGAGGAGGTTAGAGCTAAGTAATGGCCAAGCATACAATAATAGCCATGGTGGAAAACAAGCCCGGGGTGCTGAACCGGGTTGCCAGCCTTTTCCGAAGGAGGGGGTTCAATATCGAGAGCATAGCCGTTGGCCATACCGAGATGGATGGGATTTCACGGATGACCATCGTTGTCGATGGCACTGGTAGCTTGGTGGAGCAGGTTAGAAAGCAGCTCGATAAGCTCATCGATGTGGTCAAGGTTACCGACATCACCGAAGATAGTCTGCTAGCGCGGGAGTTGGCTCTGATCAAGGTTAATAGCACTCCTGCCACCAGGAGTGAGATTATCCAGATTGTGGACATCTTCAGGGCCAAAATTGTGGATGTCTCTGCCGATTCTGTGGTAGTGGAGGTAAGTGGTGATGAGGACAAACTGGAATCGCTACTTCGCATGCTGAGAGGCTTCGGCATCAAGGAGATCGCGCGCACCGGAAGAATCGCGATAACGCGGGGGGCCGCTGGTCCCATCCTGGTAGAGGAGGAAAGGCCGCGGAGGGAGCAGGCACGACCCAGGAAGAATAAAGGCATTAGCGAGATATCAAATCTGTAAGGAGAAGATCATGGCGAAAATTTACTACGACAAGGATGCAAATTTAGAGCTCATTAAGGAAAAGACTATCGGCATAATCGGTTTCGGCAGCCAGGGCCATGCCCACGCCCAGAACCTCAAGGATAGCGGATGCCAGGTCATGGTGGGCGAGCTGAAGAATAGCGAGCCGTGGAAAGCAGCGGCCAAGGCGGGGCTTAAGGTGGCCAGCGCTGATGAGGTGGCCAAGGCTGCGGACATAATCATGATGCTTGTCCCTGACCAGCTGCAAAAAGAGGTCTACAATAGCTCAATCGAGAAGAACCTAAAAAAGGGTGATATGCTGATGTTCGCTCATGGCTTTAACATCCACTATAACCAGATTATCCCTTCCCCGAAGATCGATGTGACCATGATAGCTCCCAAGAGCCCGGGCCACATGCTGCGCCGACTCTTCACCGAGGGCTCATGCCCCCCGGCGCTGGTGGCCGTCCACCAGAACGCCTCGGGAAAGGCCAAGGAGATGGCGCTGGCCTATGCCAAGGGTATAGGCTGCACCAGGGCGGGAGTGCTGGAGACCACTTTCGCCGAGGAGACGGAGACCGACCTATTCGGGGAGCAGACCGTGCTCTGTGGTGGCGTAACCTCACTAATTAAGGCCGGCTTCGAGACCCTGGTAGATGCCGGTTACCAGCCGGAGATCGCCTACTTCGAGGTGTGCCATGAGCTGAAGCTTATCATTGACCTCATCTACCAGGGTGGCTTTTCCTATATGCGCTATTCGGTGAGCGATACCGCGGAATACGGCGATTACACCAGGGGACCCAGGGTCATCGACGACTACGTGAGGGAGGAGATGGAGCAGATCCTCTGCGAGATTCAGGATGGCACCTTCGCCCGCGAATGGATACTGGAGAATCAAGCGGGGCGACCCAGCTTCAACGCCTCCCGCCGCCACGAGGCGGAGCACGAGATCGAGAAGGTAGGCAAGAAGCTGAGGGCGATGATGCCCTGGCTCAAGCGATAATTAAGATGGCAACAGAGGTTCCATCGCCAGTTATTGAATTCATCAGGGATCAGCTTTTTTAAAAGAGCGTCCTAAACAAGAGGCTATCGAGAATACTTATAATTATATATTGGAAAGGGGAGGTGAAGTTCTTAAGTATTGAACTCGTGGGTAGAGAAGATTGTTTAAAAACCCTTGAAAGGGTAGCGAGAGATATATAAAATCCATGATAGTTCGTACTGAGCAGAATGCAGTAGCCAACTGTTAGGTAGAGCGAAAAAATGAGTGAGAAGAGCAAAAAGAGCCAAAAGGCGGAGCGAGTTATAATCTTCGATACCACACTTCGTGATGGGGAGCAGGCGCCGGGGGCCACCCTTAACATCAATGAGAAGCTGGAGATCGCCCGGCAGTTGGAAAAACTCGGTGTCGATATCATCGAGGCTGGTTTCCCTATCGCCTCACCTGGGGACTTTGAGGCGGTGCGCCTTATTGCCGAGGAGGTTAAAGGGTCGTCCCTCTGTGCCCTGGCACATGCCGATGCCGAGGCCATTGACCGTGCCTGGGAGGCGATAAAAAAGGCGAAGAGCCCCCGCATCCATGTATTCCTCTCCAGCTCGGATATCCATCTCACCTATCAACTGAAAAAGGGGCAGGCTGAGGTACTGGAATTGGCCTGCGAGATGGTCGCTCACGCCAGGGGGCACGTGGAGGATGTGGAGTTCTCCCCGATGGATGCGACGCGCACCAGTCCTGAGTTCATCTATCAGATCATCCAGGCGGTGATCGAGGCGGGAGCCACCACGGTAAATATCCCCGATACCGTTGGCTATACCACTCCCGAGGAGTTCAGTAGCCTTATCAGGGGCATCTTTGAGCATGTGCCCAATATCCACGAGGCGGTGGTAAGCGTTCACTGCCACGACGACCTCGGGCTGGCGGTGGCCAACAGCCTGGCGGCACTGGCCTCAGGCGCTCGCCAGGTGGAATGCACCATAAATGGAATTGGAGAGCGGGCAGGGAACGCGTCAATGGAGGAGATAGTGATGGCGCTCCGCACCCGCAAGGACTTATTCGACCTGACCACCAATATCAATACATCCCAGATTTATAAGGCCAGTCGCCTGGTGAGCGAGCTCACAGGCTTTTCTATCCCTCCCAACAAGGCCATCGTGGGAGCCAATGCCTTCCGCCATGAGTCGGGGATTCATCAGGATGGCGTCATTAAGGAGCCGACTACCTATGAGATTATGGATGCCCGCACCATCGGGTTGCCCTCAAGCACGCTGGTGTTGGGCAAGCATAGCGGGCGCCATGCCCTGAAAACGAGGCTCGAGGAACTGGGCTACAGCCTTAATGAAGAGGACCTCGATCGCGCCTTCTCCGCCTTCAAGGAGCTTGCCGACAAGAAAAAGGAGGTCACCCACCGTGACCTCGAGTCACTGGTGGCGGAGGAGATGCGTACCATGTCGGAAGCCTACCATCTGGAGCAGGTGCAGGTCTCCTGCGGCGACAAGAGCGTGCCCACGGCCACGGTGAAGCTTATAGCACCTGATGGCCGGGTGCTGGCCGATGCAGCTCTGGGCGCAGGACCGGTAGACGCCGTCTATGAGGCGATCAACCGCCTTGTGGGCGTTCCCAATAAACTTATCGAGTTTAGCGTCACGTCGATCACCGAGGGCATCGACGCCATCGGTGAGGTGACCATCAGGATCGAGAGCGAGGGCCGGGTCTATACCGGTCGGGGTGCTGCCACCGATATCATCGTGGCTTCAGCTAAAGCCTACATGAACGCACTAAATCGGCTTCTGGCAGCGAAAGAAAGAGGGTAGGAGGCTAACAGTGGCTGAAGAAGAGATGGAACGTCGTCTAAAAAACCTGGAGCGAGCGTTCAAGATAATAATGGTGCTGGTCCTGGTGAACCTGTCCTGCAGTCTCTTTGCTCTCATAATAGTCATCGCTGTGTTGCTTGCCGGATAGTGGTTGGGATGTTGGCAGATAAGGGGCAAGAGACATGGCGGAGGCAAAAAGCGACGACCTGACAGCTTACTGCGGCCTCGATTGCGGCAAATGCTTCGGTTACACCAGGACGGTGAGCGAAGCGGCCAAGCAACTGCGGCGCACCATGCGAGCCGAGAAGATAAAGCAGGTATGGCCCACCATCCCCTTCCTAGGTGACTACGATACCTTCAAGAAGCATCTCGATGCCCTCGCCGGCCTCAGGTGCAGGGGTTGCCTAGAGGGGGGTGGCAACCCCTTTTGCAAGATACGTAAGTGCTGCCTCAAGCGTGGCTACGGTAGCTGTGCCCAGTGCGATGAGTTCGAGCGCTGTGAGAAGCTCGCCTTCCTCGAGCCGGGACACGGGGACGTACACCTGAAAAAACTTAGAAAAATTAAAAGCTTAGTGGCCTAACTTTTACAGGTCGGGGGTGAATCTTGTCAACAGAGTTGGAGATGATTTCGCGTCTTTTGCTGGCGGTGGGGCTGGCAGCTCTCATAGGATTGGAGCGGCAGCACGCTGGAAAAGCGGCCGGGCTTCGCACCCACTTGCTGGTCTGCATCGGTGCCGCCCTATTTACCATCGCCTCAATTTACGGCTTTGGAGGGGAGGCTGACCCCGCTCGGGTAGCCGCTGGCATAGTAGCCGGAATTGGATTTTTAGGTGCGGGTACCATCATAAGTACCAGAGAGGGAATCCTGGTCGGGCTTACCACTGCAGCCAGCATCTGGGCAGTTGCCGCCATAGGGCTTGCCGCCGGTGCCGGGCTATATATCCTGGCTCCCGTCGCAACCCTGGTTGTTATTATCGTGCTGAGGATTCCCAAAAAGATAGGTGGGGAGTGATGGGAGCAAGCCTGGCAGAGAAGATCCTCGCTGCTCATAGCGGAAGGGATAAGGTCAGCCCCGGCGAGTTTTTAAATGTCAGGGTTGACCTGGTTATGGCCAATGACATCACCGCTCCCATCGCCATCAGGGAGTTTGAGCGCCTTGGCGTATCAGAAGTCTTTGACCCGGAGAGGGTAGTGATGGTGGCGGACCACTTTGTCCCCAACAAGGATATCCCATCCGCGGAGCAGGCGAAGCTCATGCGGGGGTTCGCCCGGGGGCATGGGGTAAAGTATTTCGAGGTGGGAAGCGGCGGCATCGAACATGTGCTCCTGCCGGAGCAGGGACTGGTGCTGCCCGGCGATGTGGTAGTGGGAGCCGATTCACACACCTGCACCTATGGTGCGCTGGGGGCCTTCGCCACGGGGATGGGCTCCACCGACATCGCCTGCGCTATGGCTACGGGCGAGATATGGATGAAGGTTCCGCCGACGATAAGGCTTGTTTATCACGGCAGGGCGAAAAAGTGGGTCAGCGGTAAAGACTTCATCCTTTATACCATCGGCGACATCGGAGTGGATGGGGCGCTTTATGCCGCGATGGAGTTCTGCGGCGAGGCAATCGATGCCCTTTCTATGGACAGCCGATTCACCGTGGCCAATATGGCCATCGAGGCCGGTGCCAAGGCGGGAGTATTCAGGGTCGATAACAAGACCCGGGCCTATCTCAAGGATCGCACTATGCGTCCTTATAAGACCTATAAGCCCGATGAAGATGCCCATTACCAGAGGGTCATCGAGTACGATGTATCTCAGATCGAGCCCCAGGTTGCATTTCCCCACATGCCTTCGAACACAAGGTCGATAAGCGATGTGGGAGAGGTGAGGATCGACCAGGCGGTGATCGGCAGTTGTACCAACGGTCGCATTGAGGACCTGCAAATAGCCGCCGAGGTGCTGAAATGGAGGAAGGTTCACCCTGGGGTGCGCCTTATCGTAATCCCCGGCTCTCAGCAGGTATATCTCGAGGCGATGCATCGCGGCCTCATTGAAATCTTCATCCGGGCCGGGGCCGCGGTAAGCACGCCCACCTGTGGCCCCTGCCTCGGCGGACATATGGGTGTGCTGGCGGAGGGAGAGCGGTGCATATCAACCACCAACCGCAACTTCGTGGGAAGGATGGGGAGCCCGGATGCGGAGGTCTATCTCTCCAACCCGGCGATCGCCGCCGCCAGCGCGATATTGGGGAGGATCGGAAGCCCGGAGGAGATGGCGGGGTAACGGTGGATAGTTCGAAAAAAGGCGTGGCGGGCAAGATTGCCGTTTTTGTTGTGGGTCTGCTGGTAATCCTGGGCATTATAGTAGTGTCAAAAGCGTTTTTCAGGGGAATGCTGGTGGGGGTCGCTCTCGCTGGCTGTGTTATTACCCTTTTTTGGATGAGCAGGGCTATGAGAAGGAAGCGGTAGGGGGATGCAAGTAACTGAAATTTATGAAGAGATAATACCATTCTCCCTCATGAAACTGGTGCTGGGCGTGTTTATCGCTTTAACAATATTGTTCCTTGGCCTTTTTGTCTATCAGGTTTTGGTAGGGCCGGTTAGTGCTAATCCAGCCCCGGACTGGTTTTATCTCATTATGTTTGTGTTGTTTGCTGGATTTACCGCTCTTATCAGGAACTTCAATAAGCTAGCTATTAAAGTCAGCACTCAATCGGTCACTGTTGGCTTCGGGATTTTTAAGCGTGTTGTATCTTGGGACGATATCCATGGATGCTACTTAGACGATGCTTCAGCCTTTGGGAGCTATGGGGGTTGGGGTATTCGCACGGCGAAGGTTAAAGGCAAGTGGAGGCTGGTGTACAATGTCATCGGCAGCCCCACGGTCGTGTTGGAGCTTAAGAGGGGCAGGTTCAGGGAGTTTGTGTTTTCCACAAAAAACCCGGATGGGATAATGGAGATAGCGAGGAAACAAATCCGGTAGTGACAGGAGATTTTGTGAAGGGGAGTACATATTGAAACTCAAAGGCAGAGCCCATAAATACGGGGCAAATGTGGATACGGATGCCATCATCCCTGCCCGCTATCTCAATGTCTCCGAGCCGGTTGAGTTATCCAGGCACTGCATGGAGGGCATCGATAGCGATTTCTTGAGCCGGGTGAAGGCGGGAGACATCATCGTGGCTACCACCAACTTCGGCTGCGGCTCATCGCGGGAGCATGCCCCTATAGCCATCAAGGCAGCGGGGGTGTCCTGCGTCATCGCTCAGAGCTTCGCCCGCATCTTCTTCCGCAATGCCATTAACATTGGCCTGCCCCTGCTTGAGTGCGCCCAGGCGGATGAGATCGAGCAGGGCGACGAGCTAGAGGTGGTGCTGGGAGAAGGCGAGATCAGGGACATCACAAAGAACAAAGTGTTCAAGGCGGAGCAATACCCCGATTTCATGCTCCAGATTATTTCTTCAGGGGGTCTCATAGAATATACCAGGAAGAATATGGAGGCGAGGGGGGCTCAGTGAAATTCAATATCGCGCTGCTTCCCGGCGATGGCGTTGGCCCTGAGGTTGCTGCCGAGGGGGTCAAGGTTCTTGAGGCGGTGGGTAAAAGATTCGGGCACGAGTTCTCATTTCATGATGGAGACATCGGCGGCATAGCCATTGACAAGTATGGGGTCGCCCTGACGCGTGAGACGCTTTCGATGTGCCGGAGATGCGACGCAGTGCTCCTGGGGGCGGTCGGCGGCCCCAAGTGGGATGACCCGATAGCGAAGGTTCGCCCGGAAGACGGGCTTCTCGGTCTCAGAAAGGGTCTCAAGCTTTTTGCCAACCTGCGCCCGGTCAAAGTTCTCCCCCCTCTAATCGATTCCACCACCCTGAAGCCGGAGGCTATAAGGGACGTTGACCTCATGGTGGTGAGGGAGCTCACCGGGGGGATTTACTTCGGCAGGCCCAAAAAGCAGTGGCGGACAGCGAAGGGGAGAAAGGCGGTGGATAGCATGCTCTACTCGGAGCGGGAGATCGAGCGTATCATAAGGGTTGGATTTGAGATGGCGCGCAGTCGGCGAAAGAAGCTGGTCTCGGTGGATAAGGCCAATGTACTGGAATCGTCCCGCCTGTGGCGACAGATCGCCAGCGAGCTCTCCGCAGGTTACCCCGATGTGGAGCTTCAGCATATGCTGATAGATGCCTGCGCCATGAGGCTGATCCAGCGCCCCGCCGATTTCGATGTCATCGTCACCGGCAACATGTTTGGTGACATTATCACCGATGAGGCCTCGATGCTCGCCGGATCGATGGGGATGCTTCCCTCGGCGAGCCTGGCCGGTGTGCCCAGGGCTGGCGAGATGACCTTTGGCATGTATGAGCCGATTCACGGAAGCGCACCGCGGAGGGCGGGGCAGAATATTGCCAACCCAATCGCCACGATCGCGAGTGCCGCCATGATGCTCCGCTACTCGCTGGGGGTGGTAGAGGGTGCTGATGCGGTTGAAGAAGCGGTAAGCCATGCCCTGGAAAAGGGCTATCGTACCTATGATATAATGCAGGAAGGCAAGACCCAGGTAGGGACGCGGGAGATGGGAGATATAGTGGCGGAGAGGGTGAGCTAGGGGGAGGTAGTGTTGACACGGGTCCAGCTCTATGACACCACACTTCGCGATGGGGCGCAGCGCGAGGGTATATCCTTCACAGTGGAGGACAAGCTACGCATCGCCAGTAAGCTCGATGAGCTGGGCATCCACTTCATCGAGGGTGGCTGGCCGGGCTCAAACCCCAAGGACGAGGAGTTTTTCAGCAAAGCCCAGGGCCTTCACTTCTCCCATGCATGCTTGGTAGCCTTTGGCAGCACCCGACATCCTAAAGACAAAGCGGAAAAAGACCCCAACCTGCGTGCCCTGCTCGATGCCAAAACACAGGTGGTTACGATTGTGGGCAAGAGCTGGGACCTGCACGTCACCCAGGTATTGGAGACCACCCTGGATGAGAACCTGCGCATGATTGCAGAATCTATAGGCCATCTCAAATCCAATGGAAGAAGGGTATTCTTCGATGCGGAGCACTTCTTCGATGGCTATAAAGCGAATGCTGCTTATGCCCTCGAGACCATTAAATCCGCTGCTGAGGCGGGTGCTGAGTGCCTCATCCTCTGCGATACCAACGGTGGGGCGATGCCAGTTGATGTAGCCGCTGCCTGCGATGCTGCCCGGAAGGTGGTCGGCACCCCGCTGGGCATCCATGCCCATAACGATGCCGAGCTCGCTGTGGCCAACTCCCTGACCGCCATCAATGCCGGTGCCACCCAGGTTCAGGGCACCATCAACGGTTATGGAGAGCGCTGTGGTAATGCCAACCTGTGCTCTATCATCCCCGCCCTCAAGCTCAAGATGGGCATCGATTGCATCAGCGATGAGCAACTCGCCAGGCTGAGCGAGGTCGCTCACTATATAAGCGAGGTCGCCAATCTTACTGTCGATTCCCACCTTCCCTACGTGGGAGCCAGTGCCTTTGCCCACAAGGGCGGCCTACATGTGGCTGCCATGATGAAGTGGGACAGGAGCTATCATCATGTAAATCCCGATGTAGTGGGCAACCAGTGGCGGACACTGGTATCGGAGCTCTCTGGAAAAGGGAGTATCATTCATAAAGCGAGGGAACAGGGCCTGGAGGTTGGCCCTGAAGGTGGAGAGGCGCGTGCCATATTGGAGCGGGTTAAATCAATGGAGAGCCGTGGTTTCCAGTATGACAGTGCTGAGGCATCCTTCGAGCTACTGATACGCCGCGCCCAGCCAGACTACCATCCCCTCTTTGAGCTGGTCGATTTCATGGTGGTAGTGGAGAAAAGGCGCCGACCTTCAGTGATGGAGATCGAGGAGGAGCTATTATCCGAGGCAACGGTGAAGGTTAAGGTAGGGGGCGACGTGATCCATACCGCAGCCGAGGGCAACGGGCCGGTTAATGCCCTGGATGCCGCAATGCGCAAAGCGCTTCAATTTTTTTATCCCGACATTGAGGTGGTGCGCCTGGTGGACTATAAGGTGCGCGTCATAGAGGGAGTTGGGGGCACGGGGGCGCGGGTGCGCGTCCTCATCGAATCGAGCGATGGGGAGCAGGAGTGGCGAACGGTTGGCAGCTCCACCAACATTATCGAGGCGAGTTGGCTGGCGCTTGCCGATAGCCTGGAGTACTGGCTGCTGAAAAAGGGAACCGCGCCTCGGTAATCGTTGCATCGGGATTAAGATGGCCTATTTCTCCTACTTGCTGGCCTCTAAAAAGGGCGAAAAGCAAGTAAAATCTACCTTCTAGAGCGCTGGGAGGATCTTGGGGCTGGAAAGGCCTCGTTAATGTAGGTCAACCGGCTGACATACGGAGGGTCGCCTGGATATTAAGCGGCGGCATATCCTCCGGATCGATTATAACATCCACAACTACAGGCCCCTTTTCTGATACTGCGGCATCCACTACCTGTTCTATTTGTTCAGGGGAATCCAGCCTGTAACCCGAAGCTCCGAAACATCTGGCAAGTTCCGCGAAGTCCGGGTTGCCGTGCTCGGTCCCAAGGACGCGGCCCCCAAACTGGAGTTTCTGCCTGACGTTCAGCACGCGGTACTGGCAGTCATTGAGGATAAGAATCTTAATGTCGAGACCTTCACGGACCGCTGTCTCCAGATCCTGTATCGTCATCATGAAGTCTCCGTCCCCTAGTACCGCGAGCACGGCGCGCTCAGGGTGCACCATGCTCGCCGTCATTGACGCTGCCAGTCCGAATCCCATCGACCCGAAGTTGACGGTGGATAGAAAACTGAGGGGGTGGTTGCAGGGCATAAAAGCCATCGGGTAGAGCAGGTGCATCCCCGCTCCCACACTGACGACGGTATCATCGGGTAGTTTATTTGCGATTTCCTTGATGACGCGGCTGGGAGAAGGCAGGCTCCCTTCGCGGTTGAGGGATGTCTGGAGCATGTCGTCCCAGAGCACCCTGGCTTCGGCGAGCGCCTGGTCCCATGACGACCGGGCCGGTTCCCTGCGGTCGCCCAGTTCCTCGACTAACCGGCCGAGAAAATCCGCCACGTCGCACAGGACAAGCTTGCTTTCCGGGGCTTGTGGCGCGAGGGAGCCGGGCGATATATTCACCACCATCACATTTTTAGCTGAGAACGGGGCAGTGAACTCATAAGTGGTCATATCGCTTATGCCAGCGCCGAGGCATAGAAGTGCATCGCAGCTCTCCAGGGCCCTATCTGCAACCAGGTTCCCGCCCCCGAAACCGACACGGCCCAGGGACAGTGGGTGAGTTTCCGGTATGGTTCCACGGCCATTACCAGTAGTTATGACAGGCAGTGACAATAACTCAGCGAATTTCACCAGGTCACCTGAGGAGCGTGAGTAAGCAACCCCCGCCCCTGAAAGGACGAGCGGCAAAGCGGCAGAGTCGATCATGTCCAGGGCATCTCTCACATCCGCCTCTTTTATTGGCGGGGGAGCATCAGAAGCGAGCTCCATCGTTTCGATATCGATCTCTGCACTTTCCGTCCATACGTCTTCGGGGACCTCTATGAGAACAGGTCCGCGTGCGCCACTCATTGCGGCGCGATAAGCCCTGGAAAATACCTCTGTTACTTCGGATGCCGATTCAGTGCGGAAGGTACCCTTGCATAGCGGCGCAAAGAGGCGCTGGTGGTCAACCTCAAGCATCCCATCGCTCTTCGACAGGCGGCGTTTCACCGCTCCGGTTATGATCATTAACGGTGAACAGTCTTTATAAGCGTTCCCCGCAGCGATCATGGCGTTGAGCGCGCCAGGGCCTGAGTGCACCAAGGCCACGCCTGGTCTCCCGGTTAGCCTTCCTTCCGCATCGGCCATGCTGGCAGCGACCTGCTCGTGGCGGCAAGAGACATAGCGTATCCGGTCACGTACCTCGTAGAGCGCATCGACAAAAGCCACATTTGAGGTCCCGATGATTCCGTAGACCCTTGATGCGCCCATCCTAAGCAAGGCATTTGCGAGTGCCTGCGCTCCGCTCATCTGTTCCGGCATCTGTATAACCCCGTGTTTCTATTTGGATGAATTAGGAGATGTCTTCGGCTTAACCCCATTCACGATGTTTACCGGTTCTTTTCCCGTTAGGACGCTCAATACGTTATCGATAGTCAGATTTATTATGCGTATTCTGGACTCGTTTGTGGCCCCGGCGATATGAGGGGTGAGTATCGTATTGGGCGCATCAAGGATGGGGTTCTTCGGACTTATGGGTTCTTGTGAGAAAACATCGAGGCCGGCACCCCGTATTCGCCCTTCTTTTAACGCCCGAGCCAGCGCTGCCTCATCCACTATCGCACCCCTTGAGGCGTTTATAACAATCGCGTTGGTTTTCATCGCTGTAATTCGGTCAGCGCTTATCATATTCTCTGTTTGAGGTGTCAGAGGCACGTGAATGGTTATGACGTCGGACTCTGCGATGAGATCGTCAAGAGGGCGGTATGTTACCCCAAGCTCATCCTCTTCTTCTTTCGAGAGGCGGTTCACGTCGTAGTAAATCATGTGCGGGCCAAACGGCTTCGCCCTCTTTGCCACCTCTTTGCCGATGAGCCCGGCTCCGATGACACCCACGGTTTTTCCAAAAAGCTCGAAGACCCCGTGGATCTCCATCTCGTCCTGTGCCCACTCCCCTCGCTTCGTTTTCTCGTGAGACAGGGTCAGCTTCTTTAGACATCCGAGTATGAGCATTATGGTGTGCTCCGCCACCGCCAGGGTATTAGCTCCTGCTATGTTGGCCACGGGTATACCCTTCTTAGCGGCTTCATCTACATCGATATGCTGAAATCCGGTAGACGGCTGCTGTATCAGGATGCATTGCTCAGCCGACCGGATCACCTCGGCATCCATGGCGATATTATTTGTGTAGTCTCCGATGATTATGTGGGCATCCGAGACTGCTTCGATCAGTTCCTCCTTTGAAGATCCCTCATAGGTAACCACATATATATCTTCAAGTTCATTGCCAGTTACCCTGGTGCTTAAGAATGCCTCGATGGCCGCTTTAGGCAGGGGCGAAAGAACGAGTATCTTTTTCTTTGCCATATCAGCCTCCCTCTTTCCAGTGCAGACCGCCGGGTGTAATTATATCGGTAACCTCCGGCCAATACAATGTGGTGCCAAGCTTTGGCTCCTCCGTCCAAATAACAGAGCGATAGATGGGGAGCAGGAGTGGCGGACGGTTGGTAGCTTCCTCAACATTATCGAAGCGGGCTCACTCACGCTTGCCGATAACCTGGAGTATGGGCTCCCCAAAAAGGCACTACACCTTGATAAGCATAGCATTGGGATTCAACTATTCTGTTATCCTAATTATTGGCCTCGAGAAAGTGCAAAAAGTTACCTTGGTTTGCCCAGGGGGATTATATAGAGGGGCTTAACCTCCTTGGCGAGGTCCATCACTGCACTTACCTGTTCATCGTCGAAGGCTCCCACCATCACCGTTACCAGGCCGAGCGCCACTGCCTGAAGGCTGACGTTCTCACCAGCATGCCCCACTTCCATGTGCACGTATCTTTCCGCCCTTCTTCCATAGTACCGGGAGGTTCGCTCGAAAATAGCGCAGATCACGAGATCCACCGGCGCCCGCGCAATGAATTCCTGATCTCGGGCGGCAATGGCGAGTTCTCTCCTTTGGTCACCCTCTTTATGAAGGCTTAGGGAGTGCTTAGCCACATCATAATGGTAGATCCCTGGCTCAAGACCCTCGACACCATCCCTGCCTATAAAAATAAAAACGTCCAGGGGGTATGTAACGCCGGCGCTGGGTGCAGCCCTGAGTCCTCGGCTATCGGTGAGCCCCTGGGCAGCCCATAATACCTGGGAGAGCTGGGAAAGGGATAGAGGTTCCTCCTTATACTCTCTCACCGACCTTCTTTTATAGATGGTCTCCTCGAGAGACATATCCCCCCGTTCCCCGGCGGGAGGGAGTTTGACCTCCGGCCCCTCTTTGCCACGGTGCAACATGCTTACTTCCCGGTGAGCTTAGCGCTGGCCTCGGTGGTGACGATGCGATATACCATCTGGAGCGGTTGGTCATGCCTTCGGGCGAGACTGCGGCAATCCTCGTACTCAGGGGAGATGCCGACCACTTCTCCATGAAAGCGCTTAACCTTAACCCCTACCCTTCCCAGGCTGGAATCGAACTGTACCAACTCCTGCGAGGCGTGGTGGCGCTCCACCTGCTGCACCCGCAGGCCGAGGGTGGAGGTCTCCCGAAGCAGCGTCTCCACAACCTGCCCCTCGGTATCAGGAGGGGCGAGGGCGCTGAGCATAACCGCAGGGCGGTTTTTCTTCATCTGGATGGGGGTGAACCAGACGTCCAGCGCGCCCCGTTCAAAGAGGCGCTCCATTATATAGCCATAAAGCTCGGGGCTCATATCGTCGATGTTGGTCTCCAGGAGCAGGAGTTTTCGTTCATACTCTATCATTTCACCCAGCCAGAGGGGCAGCACATTGGGGATGTCGGCAGGTTCGCGATCCCCGATGCCATAGCCGATGCACTGGAGGGAGAGGGTGGGTCGCTCAAATGAGGCGATAGTGGTAACGATGGCTGCCCCGGTGGGGGTAACAAGCTCCATATCGCGGTAGGGCGTTGGTCTGATAGGTGCTCCTGCTGAGGCGATTAGCTCCAGTGTTGCCGGCGCCGGGATGGGAATGGTCCCGTGGCGGGTCTCGGCGGTGCCACTTCCCGAGGGCAGGGGGGAGCAAAAGAGTGCCTCGACTCCTAGAAGCTCAAGCCCAATAACAGCACCCACTATATCGACGATGGCATCGATGGCACCAACTTCGTGGAACTCGACCTCCTCTATTGGGATGCCGTGAACCCTTGCCTCCGCTTCGGCGAGACGCTCGAAGATGCGGGAACTCCGCTCTTTCACACGCTGGTTGAGAGCGCTTTTTCCGATAAGATCGAGGACATCGCTCAGGCTGCGTTGTTCTGAAGCGCTCCCCTCCGAAAAGACCGTTGCCTGGGTACCGGTGATAATCCCCCGACTCGCTCTCTGGGCGGATATTCGGTAGCCGGTGAAGGGGAGCCTGGCCAGCTCTTCGGTTAGTCGGTCGATGGAGAGCCCGCAATCCAGGAGAGCCCCCAGCATCATATCCCCGCTCAGGCCGGAGTAACAATCGAGATAGCCGACTTTCAAAACACTCCCTTTTCGCCCTTATCGGGATGGTTCTTTACTTCCAGTTTCGTGTCTTCTAACATCAGGGTGATTTATTCAAACGTGAACCCTTTTCGACTGCTGCGATAGCCGGGCAGGGTTCACGGTGACTTGGGTGTAGCCCAGGTCATGAAGCTCTGCCACCGCCCGCAGCCTTGTTTTTTCATGGGTTAAAAGCGCAATGTCCTCATCGCTGGCCTCGATGCGGGCGGTGTTGCCGTGATGCCGCACCCTGAAGTTGGAAAGACCCAGTTCAGCCAGGGCCTGCTCCGCTTTATCGATAAGCTCGAGAAGCTCGATAGTGATCGGGGTACCATAAGGGAGGCGGGTGGCGAGGCAGGGCGAGGAGGGTTTATACCAGTTGGGAAGCCCCCTGCTTCGGGAGAGTGCGCGAATCTCTCCCTTGGTGAGGCCGACTTCAAGCAAGGGGCTGGGGACGCCGAACTCCGCGGTAGCCTTTCTGCCGGGGCGGTAATCCCACAGGTCATCGTGGTTTGTACCGTCGACCACGAAAGTCAACCCCTCCTCGCTGGCTATGACGTTTAATCGCTGGCAAAGCCCCCGCTTGCAGTAGTAGCATCGCTGGGGGTCATTAGCTACAAAGGAGGGGTTTTCAAGCTCGTTGGTCTGGATAAGGATATGGCGAAAGCCCAGGTGTTGTGCTACAGATTGGGCTTGAACTATCTCCCGGGGCGAAAAAATGGGCGAACAGGTGGTAACCGCCAGTGATCGCTCGCCGAGGATCTCATGGGAGAGGGATGCCAGGAGGGTGCTATCGATTCCGCCGGAGTAGGCGACGAGCACCGAGCCAAGCTCTTTGAGCAGTGACTTAAGTTGTGCTAGCTTTGCCTCCATTTTTTCGACCTTCTCACGTCTGAGCAGTCCAACACGGCGATTTTAAACGGCTACAACGGGTATGAAAGTAGGTATGTATCGGCTGATCAATGGATTCGTTCATCATTGTTGTCACGAGTCGTGGGCAACTACGCTAAAAACACGCTCTTCTCCTCAGCGTCCCAATGGCTGCATGTCGCATCTAATATCTGGTTTACCATGTAACCCTTGAACTACCCGAAACTGTATTTTCGTGGCAATGCCTATAGAGCGGTGTGAGACTGCTCAGATTTAGCGAGAGCCAGCTTTAACGCTTCCCTCACCGACATGGCGCTGATGAGCTCGATCCCTGGGGGGGCACTTAGCCTGGTTGTCCCGGGGAGAAGGCAGCGCTTGAATCCCAGCTTCGCTGCCTCACTAAGTCTCCTGTCCAGATGGGGTACCGCCCTCAGCTCGCCGGAGAGTCCCAGCTCACCGATAGCCACCAGATTAGGGTCGATGGCGGCACCGCGAAGGCTGGAGGCGATGGCCAGGGCGATGCCCAGGTCGGCGGCGGGTTCATTGACCTTTAGACCACCGGCAACATTGACCATGATATCCTGACTACCCAGTGCTAGTCCAGCCCGCTTGGTAAGGACTGCAGTGATTAGGAGAAGGCGATTGAAGTCGATGCCGTTGGCGGTGCGTCGGGGTAAGCCAAAGCTGGTGGTGCTGGTAAGCGCCTGAATCTCCACCAGGAGTGGCCTGGTCCCCTCAAGGGTGGGCACCACAGCGGAGCCCACGGTCTCTCTTGCCCGTTGAGACAGGAAGGCCTCGGATGGGTTAGCCACCTCTATCAGGCCCTGGCTTCTCATCTCGAAGATACCCACTTCATTGGTGGAGCCGAAGCGATTCTTCACCCCTCTAAGTAGCCTGTAGGCGCTGAAGGGCTCGCCCTCAAGATAGAGTACCACATCGACGATGTGCTCCAGCACCCGCGGACCGGCGATGGCACCGTCCTTGGTCACGTGGCCGGAGATTAGCATGGGAACGTTGGAAACCTTTGACCATTGCATCAACCTCATGGTGCTCTCCCGGATCTGTCCCACGCTTCCGGGTGCTGAGCCCAGTTCATCGAGGTAAACTGTTTGAATGGAATCGATAATTGCCAGATCAGGGGGTTCCCCGGCGAGGTGCTCCAGGATAGCATCCAGGTTTGTCTCCGGGAGTATGAAAAGCCGGTCGCCGCCGAGCCCCAGGCGCTTTGCCCGTAGCCTCACCTGCCCCAGCGATTCCTCGCCGGTGACATACAGCACCCTTCTGCCACCCTGCGCCGCCGCGGCGGAGACCTGAAGCAGAAGGGTCGATTTGCCGATACCGGGGTCGCCGCCGATGAGCACCAGTGAACCGGGAACGATACCCCCTCCCAGCACTCGATTGAACTCTGCCAGGGAGAGGGTAAGCCTTGGGGTCTCCTCATCGGAGATTCGTGAGAGCTCCTGGGGGGAGCTTGAGGAAGGGCGGGATGTTCTGGACTGGCTGGCCGGGGCAAGCACCGTTTCTACGGAGGTGTTCCACCCCTTGCAAACGGGGCAGTGACCTAGCCACTTGATGCTT
>DATKYK010000018.1 GCA_035528575.1 Dehalococcoidia bacterium
GAGCCGGATTCCACATTCCCTAACACCACCGCCTGATGGGCGTCTCGAGATGCCCATCGAGATGCCGAAGTATACCTCATGAGAGGCCTCCCTACAAAAAACCACATTTTTGTAAGGGTATTCCCCACACAAAAAAATACAGACTTTCCCCACAAAAAATACATACTTTCCTGACAGACAAATGGCACATCTTGTGTTACCCTCAGAGTGAGCCTTTCGCCAGGCGCTTCCTGCAAGTGGCCAAAATCACATACGGGCAAGACTGAGGATTCACACAAAAAAAAGAATATCGGCCCAGGAAGTATGGTGAATTGGTGGCTTGTCCAAAAATAAGCCTTTAAGCGGGGCGTAGAAGCCCGTCGCTTGAGGCTTTCTATTTTTAAAGTCCTCGCCACCCTCGTTACATACCTCCTGGACCAGATTCCAAGCTAAGTATAAATAGTGATTAGGCCTCGTGAGCTTGAAAGGGGGCTGTTGAGCTTAGGTGTAGATAACAGGGGTTATTTTAAAACGCAGGGAAAGTATCTGGGGGGGGCGATGAAGCGAAGCCCGCAAAATGGTTGCTTGGACTTCGCAGAGCCATTAGCAAAACCGACCGGAGGGGTCGGTTTAGGTTTTAAAAAGGAGGATGAAAGGATGAAAGCGAAGATAGTATACATGGCACTAGCCCTGGTGCTGGTGTTCTCACTGGCGGCGGTGGTAGTGCCGGCAGGCCCGGCGTTGGCAGATACAACAACCACTCTTACCTTGCCGAGTAATGTCTATCGACCGGCGGAGTTCGTTGTAAGTTCTACGACTACACATGACGGCTTAGCATACACTAATGTTTTATTCGTCATTACTGTAAGCGGGCCTGAATCATTTGCAGCCTATGACAGGACGGATGTTTTCACTATTACCGAGGTTGATGGGGGTGACCCGCAGGGTATCAGTGGAACCTTCGTCCATCAAGGTGATGATTTTGTTGGTTACTGGGGCCCACTAGGAGGATTTCCGCTCCCTGCTAGTTATTCAGCAACCACCCCTTTCACCATTGAGATGAACAATGATGGTACGGCTCCACTGGGCACTTACAATCTGAAAGTGGAATTAGTTAACCTTAGCCCTGATCCCGATGAACAGCTCACTGAAGCTACGGGTAGCTTCAGCCTTAGTGGTGACACTCTCTATGTCGGTGCTGGTCAGCAATTCACAACCATCCAGGCTGCCGTCGATGCAGCCTCCTCTGGCGACACGATCAACGTGGCGGCGGGGACGTACCCCGAGAACCTGAACGTCAATAAAGGCGTCAGCATTGTCGGCGCGGGTGTGTCACTGGTTACAATAGATGTGACCGGAAAAGATGTCGGCGGTGAGGGCATTCACGTGACGGCTGACGGTGTATCGCTTGAAGGCTTTACGCTGGACAGTGACCCTGCTAATGGACCGAACTACGGTATCAAGTGTGCCAACGTCGTCGGAGTATCCCTGACAGACCTTCTCGTAACAAATCTAAAGAAAACAGGTTTTGATTTACTCGGAATCAATGCCTCTACTGTGAGCAACGTGGCGTCAATCAGCAACGGAGGTCATGGCATACAGGTGCTCGATTGCAATGATGTCACCTTCTCGGACATCACGGTTAGCGGTAATAGTTGGCAGGGCATCAGTGTTGCTACTTGGGGCCTTTATAGCCTACTCGGAACCAGCGGGATCGTGTTCAGTGGCACGAACAGTTTTGTAGACGACTTCCAGCTCGAGGAGGGTGACTACAACAATCCGGGTGTTCCACTTGCTGGGGATGCAATCATCACGTACAGCACCAACCCGGCGGACGGCGCCGATGTCACAGTGCTGGCCAGTGATTTCGGTTACGCGATGCACGGCGAACAGGATGATTCAGCCGTGCCCCAGAACCGCATCTGGTTTTTCCAGACGCTTGCCGAGGCACAGGCTACGGCGGCCAGCGCACCTGTGGGTCACTTCACCGGCGGCTGCATGTACATAGAGAGCCTCACCGACAGCACCCAGCTGTACGTCAGCCCCGGGTGCTCCATCCAGTGTGCCGTCGATGCCGCCTCCTCTGGCGATACGATCAACGTGGCGGCGGGGACGTATGATGTTCCTCCCATACTCTTCGATAAGAGCCTAACTATTACAGGAGCCGACCCCTCAGAAAAGCCACTTCTACGTCTATCTGAAAATTGCCGAGGCTCCTCTGGAGAACAGGCAGGTTGGTTCAGAATTGATGGCGCATACAATGTAAATCTGAGCAATCTAATTCTGGATGGAGATGACAATAGCAAAAAAACTTGCTATGCAATAGGCGTCCGTAATGGAGCTACAGGAACGTTTCAGAACAACGTTATTCGCGACATATTCATGGATGGCGCTCATGGATGTGGTATTAGCACACGCTGCGATATTACAGTCCAAGACAATACCTTTCAAAACATCGAGCGGATAGGGATTTCAGTTAATATGGACGCGACTACCTTGGCTTGTCTTATAAAAGGTAACACCATTATTGGGCAGGGCATTGGCTATGAAATGTGTGAATATGGAATAGAGGTGGATTTCGGCGGCACGGCTACAGTTGAAGGAAATACAGTTTATAACTACTGTGGCGTGGCTTCGGACGGTTCAGAATCTTCTGCCTTATATGTAAATAGCTATTACTACGGAACATATGGCCACTCTAAGGCAGTCGTCAAGGACAATGTACTTTATGATAGTACTACTGGCTTGTTTATCGGCAACGCATACGCAGGACAGGAAGGAGACCAAACCGAAGTTACTGCTACTGGGAACCAAATAAACGATAACGAATATGGCATATACATTGAGCATGCAAAGTCATTAACCGCTAATAATAATAACATTGCTGGCAACACCGAATATGGCATATTTAGTGAGTATGGCGTATTGGTGGATGCCACCAACAACTGGTGGGGCGATGCCAGCGGGCCCGAAGACGCGACAGCGGTGCCTGATGCTTGCGCATTAACTCTAGATAATCCGGCTGGTCTTGGCGACGAGGTGAGTGAATGCGTTGACTACAGCTCCTGGCTGAGTGCGCCATATGTTGCTCCCACTCCAACACCTACACCTACGCCTCCTGCTCCCGCCTGCTTCATCGCCACTGCTGCATATGGCACATCGAGCGCTGCGGAGATCGATGTGTTGAGGGCATTCAGGGATGAGGTGCTGCTGGAAAGCACTCTGGGCTCTCAGCTTGTGGAGATGTACTACCAGACCAGTCCTCCGGTAGCGGACTTCATATCGGAAAACAGCCTCTTAAGGACCATTGTGAGGGAGCTGGTGATCGACCCCATTGTGAGTGTTGCAACGTTCACACAGGATATTTGGGGAAAATAACTGAAGGGACACCATAGCTTGTTCTAAGGTGATCCCTGGCGAGACCCGGGGAGGTATACTTCGCCGGGAAAAGAGGACGCTTTAGCCGTCCAGATAACGGGGCACCTCAGGCAGTTAAGTATTGCTGCCTGAGGTGCATATTTATGACCTTTTTCCCGTAGTGTCCTGTTCTCAGCTTGTTTCTGGGGGCTAGCCTGGGTGAGGACTCTGAGAGTTAAGGCGGCGTGAGCTTCCTCTGCCGGTCAACTTGCCACCGGGCTTAAGCCCACCCTTCCACTATCTTCTAGCGATAACGACACACGCTTGCATCCAGTCGGCGTGCATCGCTCGCATTCATGTTCTAACAGGTTTCTATGCCCCTCTATCGCTCTATTCCCTGGCATCCTCCGGCATCTCCGCCAAGACAATAGATACCCACCGCAGCCGCTTGATGAAGAAGTTGAATGTGAGAAATATCGGCGAGCTCATCAAGTTTGGCCTCAATCATGGTTTTACCCCTCCGGAAGAGCCGGATTCCACATTCCCTAAC
>DATKYK010000019.1 GCA_035528575.1 Dehalococcoidia bacterium
CGCTTGGCGATATAGAGGATGTCATGTAATACTTATAAAACTGTAACATATACATTTAATTAATAGGATTTTAACACAAGTAGCTTACTATCTTGTAAGCCGAAGATTTTGGGGAAAGTGAACTGTTACAAAGGAGGTGACGAGTCAAAAGGATTTACGGAAAGATAAGGATCTTAAGGAAATAATTGTTTCGAAGGAGGTGAAGAGTGAAAAAGATATTTGGTATCCTGTTTGCCCTGGTGCTGGTGGTGAGCCTGGGGCTGGCGATAGGAACTTCGGTGGCAGCAGACCCAGGAACGACGTATTACGTATCTACTACGGGAAGCGATGAGACGGGTGATGGTAGCTATTCGGATCCCTGGAGAACCATCCAGCACGCCGTCTGGCAGGTCGCCTCCGGGGACACCATCGTGGCGGCGGCGGGGGCATACGATACCTTCACGGTGGCGGATAAGGCAAATATAAACATAATCAGCACTGAGGGAGCAACCGTTACTACAGCTACTATAGCATGCAATTATTCGCTTGGGCTTGAACTACCAGTATGCGTATGGGTCATGGCTATGGTGGAGAATTCAACAAACATCAATATTGAGGGTATTGACTTTGATGGAACCCTTATCATCGACAAAGAAGCGGTTATCGGCATCTTCTACCTTGGCAGCACAGGGAGAATTGCTGACCTAACGGTGGAGAACATTTTTGGCGACGACTTGGGGATCGGAGTGGCTATAATAGATCAAGAAGGCACTTCTACTGTAGAGATAACAGGGTCCACTATCTCTGACAACGGAATAGGCATACTTGTTTTCTCGGATTCTACCCAGGAAGCTCACCTCAACAACATCGCCGGCAACAGTGAGGGTGTGGTGAACGCTGGAATCGTGACGGTAGATGCCACCAGAAACTGGTGGGGCGATGCCAGCGGACCATTCAATCCACACTCCAACCTCGGGACGGGTGACTATGTTAGCGATAATGTGGATTTCGAACCCTGGCTGGGATCTGAGTCAGTAACACAGACGGTAGAAAATGCTACCCTCAATGCCATAGAGATAGCTGACACCGAGGTTGAGGTAGACGGCACAGCTACGGTAACCGTGGCTCAGTATGAAGAGAATCCCGGCGGGTCCGCTCCAACCGGCTTCAGCTCACTGGATAAATACATCGATGTCTACGTTCCCGATACTACGGAAGTCACCGAGCTTGAGATAAGGCTTTACTATACCGATGCTGAATTAGCTGCGGCAGGCGTCGACGACGAATCGCTGCTGCAGCTCCTGTGGTGGGACGGCGCCGAGTGGGACGAGTGCTCAGACAGCGGGGTCAATACCACCAGCACCAATGGCTACAGCGGTTATATGTGGGCAAAAATAAGAAATAATACCACGCCATCCCTGGCCCAATTGCAAGGAACGGAATTTGGTGGTTATGCAGGTCCGTCGGAAACTCCGGGGGGAGGTTGTTTTATCGCCACCGCAGCCTATGGTACTGATACGGCAAGTGAATTAGATATCCTCAGAGAGTACAGGGACAAGGTCCTGCTGCCTAACAGCCTGGGCGCCGAGTTTGTATCTCTCTATTATAAAACCAGTCCTCCCATCGCCGACTTCATCTCCGAACACGAGGTTCTCAGAACAGCGGTGAGGGTGGGCTTTGTTGACCCGATTGTGAAAATATTAACCTGGAGCCACAATTTATGGTCAGCGTGAGGCCCATGAGCGCAACAGCACTCTCGGGCACTAATTGAGCGTTGGGGGGTGAAGACAATCGGTGTGAGAGCCGAGGTCAGCCTCGGCTCTCACTTTATGCGCTCAACGACTAAAAATACCATAGTCTTTCGTCATTGCGAGCACCCGAAAGGTGCGTGGCAATCTCCGGAGATTGCGGAGCCTGTTCCGAAGCGCAAGCGAAGAATCTCGGCTCCTCGAAACGACAGAGGGGAAAAGATTGCTCTGACACTGTCGTGCCCCGCAATGACGGGTGGGGTGGAGAAAAATGGAGTTGACCTCGTGATCTGCCGATGGTTTCGCAAAATCACACTATCCCTACAGGATCAACGTCTATAGTCCAGCCCCATGGCAAGGTGACCTGGGATAACATTCGGGTCAAATCAGAGCCGCGGAGGAATAGTTGCCAGCGATACCTGCCCCTAGCTCGAAAGGCGAAAACAGGTACCGGACCAATTATCCCGACTCCATCGGGAAAGTCAATCTTATGCTCTTTCACCCTTTCCTCAAGAATTAGGCGCATCTTCTCCATCTCACGGCGACACAACGCCTCATTGGTGTGGCTATAAACCAGGCGGACTAATTGGCTAAAAGGGGGATAATTGAACTGGCGCCGATAGTCTATTTCTTTACGATAA